>SCQL01000033.1 GCA_004299235.1 bacterium | reverse complement strand
GAACATGAGAACAGCGGCATCGCGTTGAGAATCGTTTCGCTTCGCGACCGCGATCCAGTAACCGGGCCATTCGAAGGTGGTGGCGCCGGCAAGCCGCACCAGACCCAGATGGCGCCGCGCCAGCCACTGGCGGAGCTGCCCTTTCCAATCACCCACCACGGGGTTTGGCTGCGGTACATCGGCGACGGGGACGTCGAGGGCCGCGGCCACGCAGCGCGTGAACGATGAAATGACCTCGACGTCCTGCCCGCGGCCCTGCCCGGATTGCACGCTCATCAGCCCCCGAGGCGACATTGTCGAATATGCCACCGTCCAGGCGGAGCAATGACCATTTGCTGCCGGCGACGCAAAATGCCCTTGTGCCGACACAACCGATCGACGACTACCTGGCCAAGCTCGACGAGCCGAAGCGGACCACCCTTCAGAAACTGCGCCGAACGATCGCGGCCATCCTCCCCGACGCGGAGGAGTGCATCTCGTACGGCATGCCGGCCTTCCGGCTGGAAGGCAAGGTCATCGCGGGATTCGCGGCCTTCAAGAATCACCTCAGCTACCTGCCTCACAGCGGCTCGGTGCTGGCCGAGCTGTCCCATGACCTCGGTGGCTACCGGAGCACCGCGGGGTCGTTGCACTTTCCGATCGACCAACCGCTTCCCAAAGCGCTCGTGAGGAAGCTCATCGCCGTCCGCCTCAACGAAGTCCGCAAGCGGGCGATTGACAAGAGCCGATAGGTTTCGATTCTCGCCTAGAACCGCCGGTTGGGATTACTCGGTCGTCCGGCGTCGACGTCGAACACAGGCTCCTCGAACCACAAGTACCCGTCCTTACTCAAGGATTCAAATCGTGGTCCGTACCGCGAACGCGTCCACGGTCGCATAGGTCCCAGTGGACTTTGCCACCGTGATCGTGTGCGACCCGGAAGCCAGTTCGAGATCGCTAAAGATCGTTGCCTGAGCCACGCGGCTGCCGTCGGGGCTCTCCTCGCTGGCAGTTACCGCGGGCCCGCCGTCGATTGATATCGAGACTGATCCGAAGCCGGGGTAGAGCTCTCCGATGTACTGGATCCCAGTCCCCGAGAAGTTGTAGGAGGCCGAGTCCGCATTGACTTGCGTGTAGTGGAGGTCATCTCCGTAGTCACCGAAGGTAGTGCTCGAATAGATCCAGCCGGTACCGCTGTACGCAACTGCAGCATCGTTGTCGTTTGTCAAAGGCCTGGTAACTATGAACGCGTCCACGGTGGCGTATGTCCCTGATGTCTTCGTAATCGTGATGGTATGGGCGCCGTTGGTCAGGCCTTGCGATGCGTAGATCGTCCATTGCGCAATGCGGCCCGTCCCCGTGTTGCTCGCGCTGACGGAGGTCGGGATCCCGCCGTCGACGGAGACATTCGCGGTTCCGAAGCCCGGATAGAGTTCGCCGATGTACTGGATGCCGGACCCGGAAAAGTTGAAGGTGACCGAATCGCCATTGCTCTGCGTGTAGTGCAGATCGTCCTGATAGTCTCCATACCCGCGATTCGGACTGTAGACCCACCCGGCGCCGCTGTACGTGACACCAGCGGCGTTATCGTTGTACTCGGTGCTGACGCCGGTGCCTAGGTGGGCTTGAACCACCGTCAGCTTGTAGAGACTCGGGACCGCGAAATTGCCGGTCGTGAACAGGTAGTCCGTGAGCCCGTCGCCGCCCATGAACTTGTTGACGAAGATCGGGTTGTAGTACCCCTGTGGGTTCCAGTCGGTCAGCGACATCTTGGTCCACGGGCCCCACGGCTTCGGTGACTGAAAGAAATTCCACTTGGTCTCGGGATAATTGCTCAGCAGCCCGTAGCCGCTGACACCGGGGTAGTACCAGGACGCCAAGATGTACATGCCAAGGGCGGGGTCGTATGTGACCCCGGCCAGGCCCAGGTGATTCTGCTCTGCGATCAGATTGACGGCGGAACTGGTGCTGCTGGACCAGGTACCGGCCCCGCTGTAAAACTGCCAGTCGGACGCATTCAGGTTGCCGATCAGAGACTTGGGAACGCGCCCCAGGATCATGCTGTCGCCGTTGTCCCAACTGCCGTTGTTGGAGATGCTGTACACATAGGTGTCCCCGCCGTCAACACCCCCGGAGCCGTCTTGACCGTACTGCACGAATGCCGGCGCGCCGAAGGCGGTGGTGACGAACATGGGCGAGCTGAAGCAGGTGCTCTGGCTCGGGCCGCTCCAGGTTTGACCATGATCGGTCGATTTCAGAAGGCACGGGTTCTTGGATGTCTCGCGGTGCCCGTTGTTGGGGTCGTTGTAAATGTCCCGAGTGATCCAGAGGTAGAGGGTTCCACCGATCGAGGTGATGCCTGAGGTTTTCCAGGAGCCGTTGTCCCCATGGCCTTGGGCGTCTCCCACGCCCCCCCAGCCTGCCATGCAGTTGACGTCGCTGCCGGTGAGGTTGAGAGGATCGGAGCCCACCTCCTTCGAGATGGCGACGTTGCTCGAGCAGGTTCCCCACCCCGTTGTGTCGTCGGAGGTTGAATACAGATTGCCATCGTCGGCCCAGGTCGTGAACCAGCTGTCGCCCCCGGCCGGCGAGTACTCGTAGCCCTGGCTCCAATTGGCGGAGGTCACGGACTGATGCGCCGGGGCCACAGCCATCACCGGCCTCGCGCCGAGGACGGCCACGGCGAACATCGAGCTTATCGTTGCTGCCCCCACGCCGACTGCAAGCACCCGGCGCGCAAGCTCGGTCTTGATGCTGGTCACTTCTCGGCACTCCTCCTAAACGCGCATTTGCAACCAGAGATGGCGTGCTTCGGGTGCCCCCCGCGCTGCATGGCGCGTGTACTGGGGGCCGGGCTGGACTCTATCTGCTGAGGCTGATGTCGAGCCACACTAGCACTGCCATCGCAGTTGGTCAAGACTGATGCTGCAAGCGCCCCTCTGGGTGGCCAGGGTTCCGGAAACCGACGCCGCCCGGCGCGGCGCCGCGCCGGAGGTCAGAACACGCCGAAGGTGAGGTAGGCCTCCTTGGGGTCCATGCCTGCCCGGATCGCCATCCGTACGCGGTTCTCCTTCCTCATGAGTGCCTCGATCTCAGTCACGACGTCGCCAGTGATCGCTTCGGGAATTACGACGACGCCGTCCTGATCGGCGAGGATGAAGTCGCCGGGCGAGACCCTGACTCCGCCGATCGTGATCGGCTCCTGGAAAGCCTCCGGAACCCACCGACCGACCACGTCCGCCGGGGAGAAGTAGCGGCACCAGACGGGGAACCCGATGCCCTGGAGGAACTCAGTGTCTCGGCAACCGCCGTCAACGACATAGCCGCGGACGCCTCGCGCCAGCAGGGTCTCCCCAGACAGCTCACCCATGTGGGCGATCGTCGAGTCGTTAGGTTGGCAGACTACGACCGACCCCGCCGGTGCGGCCGACAGAAACTCCGTCCAACGCAACAGGGTCTCGTGCGGGTCCAGCCCGTCGAGCCGGCGACCCGTGACTGTGAAGACGGGCCCCGCGAGCTTGTGACCGACGCTGATCGATCGGATGGTTACGGGAAGCACTCGATCGGAGACGCCCCGCTCCCTGAGGATGTCATAAACGGCCCCTGTGTAGCAGGCTCCCAGGCGTTCGCTCAGATCGCCAACTTGTACGCCTTGCATGCGTTACCCCCAAACACACCCGTTCGATCTTCCTCGGGCCGGTCCGCGACGCAGTCCTGAGCAGCCTCGAGGACCTCGTCGTAGGTGGCAGCGAGGAGGCAAACCGGCCAATCTGACCCGAAGAGGAGCCGATCCGCCCCAAAGACAGCCATGGCAAAGTCCACCACGGGTCGGAGATCCTCGACCCTCCATCGGTCCCAGCTCGCTTCCGTCACCAGTCCCGAGAACTTGCAGTAGGCGTTGCGCTCTGACCCAAACGGCTCCAGCGCCCGCTTCCAGGCCGACAAATTTCCGGATGCGATTGGCGGCTTCGCCAAATGGTCGATGACAAACCGGACGTCGGGATGCCGGCGGACTGTGGCAAGTGCGGCGGGCAGCTCTCGGGTTCGGACGAGAAGGTCGAAAGTCAGGTCGAGACGCCCCACGGCGGCTAGACCTCTACTGACGTCCGCCCGCAGCAGCCACTCGCCGTCCTCCTCGTCGTGGACGATGTGGCGGACTCCCACCAACTTGCTCCCGCCCCCCCGCGATCGGAGCCGTCGCAGCTCAGCCTCCACGTCGGCTGATGTCAGGTCGACCCAGCCAACCACCCCGGCGATGAGATCGCTTTCGGCGGCGAGGCCGAGTAACCCTTCTGTCTCATCGACCTCATGTCGTGTCTGGATGAGAACCGTATGCCTTACACCGTGCGCCCTAGCTATCTCAGCTAGTTCCGCCTCGTCGAAGCTCCTTCTGATGGGCGTGAAGACGTCACCGTCCATCCAAGGGTAGGAGGCTTGCCTCGGGTCCCAGAGATGGTGATGCGAGTCGATGATGCCGGGCGCGGTCACAATTGGCAGTTCCCCGGCCTACGAGGGGATGGGGCAGTAGTCGGCGATGTATGAAGCATGGCGGAGTTCCTCCCACATCTCCTTCGGTACCGGTGTCGTCAGCGCGTCGCATAGTTCGTCGAGTTCCGCCACCGATCTGGGGCCTGTCACCACCGATGTGACAGCGGGATGCGCGAGCGGGAACTGAAGGGCCGCTGCCTTCAGCGGTACGTTCCACCGTGAACAGATGGCCTGGATTCCTCGCACGCGATCGAGGATGGCCCGCGAAACTGGCGCATAGTCGAAGGTCGCTTCAGGACCGGTCGAAGCGAGGACGCCGCTGTTGAAGACGCCGCCGATCAGAACGCCTATCCGGCGGGTCTGGCATTCATGGAGGAGGTCTTCGGCGCTGGTCTGCTCGAGGAGCGTGTACCGTCCGGCGAGGAGGAAGCAGTCGAAGTCGGCTTCCGAGGCCATGCGCTGGAGCATCCCCGCGTGGTTCATCCCGACTCCAATGGCTTTGACCACGCCTGCGGCCTTCATCGCCCCAAGCGCCTTCGCGGCGCCGGACAGCGCCTCCAATTGGTGGTGGTCGGGATCGTGGATTAGGAGGATGTCCACGGAGTCGAGCCCCAAGCGTTCGAGGCTCTCGTGGAACGACCGCATCACGCCGTCGTAGGAGAAGTCGAACACCGGTCGAAGGGGTGGGGCTCCGGGGAAGAGTGGGTCCGGTGCGGCATCCTCCACTGGCCTGAGCAGTCTTCCGACCTTCGTCGAGATCACGAAATCGTTGCGCTGACGCCTCAAGGCGGCGCCTACGCGCCTCTCTGCGAGTCCGAAGCCATAGAGCGGCGCGGTATCGAAGTAGCGAATCCCTCGTGCGTACGCGTGCGCTACCGTTTTGACCGCTTCGTCGTCGTCGACCGGCCGGTAGAGCCCTCCAAGGGGCGCCGACCCGAGGCCGAGGACGGTGAGGCTCAACGAGGTCCGTCCGAGCGCGCGCGTCGCGAGTGACGCCGAGCCCACGAAGTCGCGGCCGGTCATCGGGCCGTCAAGGGCTTTCCTTGCTCGCGGTCGAAGTCAAAGACCTTCTCTATTCTTAGCCACCCTGCCTCGCCATCAGCTTCGGGAGCCGGGCGCTGCAGCGCTGCCATCAAGTCCCCCCACTCGCGCGTGCGCGCGTCCTCAGACAGGCGAGCGAAATCGTTGGGGGCTTCGAACCCGTCGTCAGTCTCCAGGTACATGAGGAGCCGGTCCTCCCCGGTGAGGAAGATAGCCATCCGCCGGATGCCGATGCGACCCATATGCGCGACAACCTCCGGCCAAGGCGCCGCGTGGTACGCGCGATAGGCGTCGGCGGCCCCAGGGCGGAGCCCCAAAGTCAGTCCGAACGATCGCACGCCGCAGCGATGTTGACAAACTGACACATCAGATGGCAGCATAGCGCAACTTCAGTCACAGTGTACAAGGAGGTTTCGATGACTAGGTTCGGGTCGCTCTCGGCGCTCGCCGCGGTCGCGGTGGGGCTCGTGAGTCTCGTGGCGTGCGGAGGGGGAGGCGCCTCCGGGTCCGGAAGCAACAAGACATTCACAATCGGGGAGATCAACGCTGGCCTGCAGTACCCGTACGCGGCGGCGATCGGAACCGGCATCAAGAACAAGGCGCAGGCGCTCGGCGTCAAGGTGATCGAGCTCGACTCCAAGGGGAAGGTCGAGACAGAGGCGAGCAACGTCCAGGATCTCATCGCCCAGAAGGTCGATCTGATCATCCTCCAGCCCAATGACGGAGCCGCGGCGCAGCGCGAAGTCGCCCAGATCCGTGCCGCCGGGATTCCGGTCATGGCCGTGCACACGCAGGTTGGGACGTCCGACGATCCCGCGAATGTGTACTCGGGTCTCTTCGCCTACGTGACGCAGGGCGAGGTGCAGGTCGGTGCAACCGCCGGCGCGCTGGCGCTCCAGGCGCTGCCCTCCGGAGGCCAAATCGCCATCGTCGAGGGCTCCGGGTGTTGCTTTGTCGCTGTACACCAGCGGAGCCAAGGCTTCCTCGACGCGATTCATAAAGGCTCGGCGAGCTTCACCGTCGTGGCCACGCAACCTGGCGCCTGGACGCCTGAAGGCGGCCGGTCCGCCTGTCAGAACATGCTGACCGCCCACCCCACGATTCAGCTCGTGTACGCAATGTCGCAGGACATGGCCGCGGGATGCGGGCAGGCGCTGTCCGGTCTCGCCTCGAAGCCGAAGGTGGTCGGAGTTGGGATCGACCAGCCAACTGCCAACCTGATCAAGGACGGGACAATCTACGGGACGGTGTGCCAGCGGCCGGTCACTCTTGGGGAACTCGCAATGTCGACGGCCTACGACCAGCTGACCGGGCAGACCCACTACGATCGCAAGTACATCTCTCTTCCGACTCCGGCGATCACCCAAGCGAATCTGTCGGACTGTCCGGTTCAATTCTAGAACGGCACAGGACGAATTCCCGATGAGCGCAGCGTCACCGTTGCTTCGACTTATCGATGTCGAAAAGGTCTATCCGAATGGCACGGTGGCGCTGCGTGGCGTCGATCTGACGCTCGACGCCGGCGAGATTCACGGGCTCGTCGGAGCCAACGGAGCCGGTAAGTCGACCTTGATCAAGATTCTCACCGGCGCCATACCACCAACCGCCGGCGAGATCCTCTGGAAAGGCCGGCAGTGCTCCTGGACCGGTCCTGCCGACGCCAAAGCGTCGGGCATCGCCGCCATCTACCAGCACATCCCGCTCGTCCCAACGCTCTCCGTGCTCGAGAATGTCTACCTTTCGAGGGCCGGCTGGCGGTATGACCGCCGCTCGCGGCTCCGCGACTTCAATGCCCTGCTCGACCGGATCCGCTACGAGATCGATCCTGACGCGCTCGTCCAGAATCTGCCGATCGGATTACGGCAGATGACGGCCCTCCTCCAAGCCCTGGCCCGTGGAGCGGACCTGATCATCATGGACGAGCCGACCGCGTCCCTCTCGCACGAGGAGCGGCAGGTCGTGTTCCGGGTTGTCGGCCACCTGAGCCGGGCCGAATCAACCGCGTTTCTCTACATCAGCCACTACCTCGATGAGGTCTTGCGGCTGACCAGCACGGTGACCGTCCTGCGCGATGGTGCCGCCGTGGCAACCGGCCCGACAGCGTCCTTCGCTGAGCAGACACTCATCAGAGCCATCGCCGGTCGAGCTCTCGCCGAGGAAATCGCCGGCTCGATACGGCCGACCGCACCCCACCCGATCCCCAGGCTGACCGTCAGCGGCCTGTCGAGCCCCGGACGGCTTGTCGATGTCTCGATGTCAGTGGCTGCAGGCGAAATCGTTGGTGTCGCCGGCCTCTTGGGGTCGGGGCGCTCCGAGCTGCTGCACGCGATCTTCGGCGACGACCGCCGGCGCTCGGGAGCCGTGACGGTGGACGGACGGCCAGTCGAGGCCAACCCCACCGTGGGAGTCCGCGCCGGAATCGCGCTGGTCCCCGAAGATCGAATCAGGCAGGGCCTCATTCCCGAGTGGGAAATCTGGCGGAACGTCACGCTCCCATCACTTGGAACCTTTTCGGCCGGTGCGTGGGTACTCGACACGCGGCGCGAGCGGCAGCGGGCTATCGACGCAATCCGCGAACTCCGCATCGTCGCGCACTCGGTGGAAGATCCGGTCTCAAGTCTGAGTGGTGGCAATGCCCAGAAGGTCGCGTTCGCCAAGTGGACGTCAGGCCGCGAGAAGGTCTTGCTGCTCGACGAGCCGACGGTCGGCGTTGACGTCGGGGCGAAAGCTGACATCCTCGCCCTGATACGCCGCCTCGCGGATGAGGGCCAGGCGGTCGTCATGGTCTCCTCTGAATTCGAGGAGCTACTCGCCGTGTGTGACCGCGTGCTCGTACTTCGCGAGGGGAGGTGCATCCGGGAGTACCGCGCATGCGACGTCACCAAGGAGGAGCTGCTCGCGGCCGCCAGCGGTATCGACCTTGAGGATGGCAGCGCCGCATGAGAACGCTCTTCAGCGGGCTCAGGCGCGAGGCGCTGTCCTTTCAGAATGCGGGCGTCTACTACGCCCTCCTCCTGATCGTCGCCATCTTCACCGTCCTCACTTCAGCGAAGGGGGGCCTCAACTACATCAGCGGCGTCAACGCGGCGAACATCCTCGACCAGATGGCGATCGTCGGCCTCCTCGCGGTCGTTACGACGATCGTCCTTATAAGCGGCAACTTCGACCTGTCGGTGGGCTCAGTGGCGGCGCTGTCGGGTGCCGTGGGGCTAGCGCTTCTTGACCGCTACGGGGTATACATCGCCCTGGCCGCGGCCTTAACCGTGGGGCTGCTGGTCGGGCTCCTCAACGGGGTTTTGGTGCAGGTTGTCCGAGTCAACGCGTTCATTGTCACCCTCGGCACCCTCACCGCGGTGCGCGGACTCTTGTTGCTGCTCACGAATGCGCGAACCGTCTCTGCGAACAGCCTAGCCCTGACCAATGTCGAGAATGTCTATCAACGAACGCCCAACCTGCTTCCGTTGATCGGAATCGTCCTGCTTGGCATCGGCCTGGTGACGGTGTTCCGCAACAGGAGTGAGCTCAGGCCGGCGGCCCTGCGTGCCAGCGTGTGGCTGCTCATCGGCGCGGCGCTCGTGGTCTACGGCATCTTCAACCCATACACGCTTGTGCTCGATCGCGAGGTGTACTTCATGTTCGCGGTGACGATCGCGGCGTGGCTCGTGCTCCGCTTCACGATCGTTGGGCGCCGGCTGTATGCGGTTGGCGGGAATTCCGAGGCGGCGCGGTTGTCGGGCATCCGCGTCAACCTCTATCGAATCGGCGCCCTCGTCCTCAGCGGAGTCGCGGCTGCGTTCGCCGGAACGATGTACGCCGCCCGGATCGGGGCTGTGACGCCCGACGCGATGACGGGCATGGAACTGACCGTGCTCGCCGCAGCGATTCTCGGCGGGACCAGTCTGTTCGGTGGTTTCGGAAGCGTCATCAAGTCGATCGTGGGGACGGCGATTCTTTTTACGCTCGCCAACGGCTTCAACGTGATGAACCTCGGCAGCAACTACCAAGGGCTAATCCAGGGTGCCGTCATCATCACTGCCGCAACGATCTACACCGCCTCTGGCCGAGCTGCTTCGCACGTTCGCCGCGGGACCGCCCGACCCACGTCGGTGGCCGCCAGCCCGTCTTCGGGGCTCGAGGCGCCGCCGTCCAGCAACCAAGGCGTGCAGCAGGCGCGACGTGCTTAAACATGTCAGCGCTTCCGCTACGCGCGCGGTCGAGAAGGACTTCGTCATCACGGACATCGACATCAGGATGTGCCGTAACCACGACGTCGACCCGGGCACGCTCGCGCATGTGAGGCAGCGCGCCCTGGATTTTCTCGTCGTCACCATCACCACGCAGGGTGGGCTCCAAGGCCACTCATTCGGCTTCAGCGCACGCGGCGCTGAAGCCGGCGGGCATGTCGCAGCGGCGTCAATCAAGCCTTTCTTCATCGGGAAGGACGCGTTGGCACGCGAGCGCCACTGGCACGACTTCCGGTCGCACGACCGTTGGTGGAACCTCGTCCCGACCTATGCATATAGCCCTTTTGACATCTGTCTTTGGGACATTGCGGCCCAAGCAGCAGGGCTACCTCTGTATCGGCTCTTGGGCGAGTATCGGAGGCGCGTGCCTGTCTACGGCAGTTCCTTCGTCCTACCGTCCGTCGACGCGTACGCCGCGCAGGCCGCAGAGGTCAAGAGCAAGGGATGGCACGCGTACAAGATCCACCCGCCCGGCGACCCGGCACGTGACCTCGAGATCTACCGCGCCTGCCGTGATGCGGTCGGTCCGGAATTCGCCCTGATGGCCGATCCGGTCGCAGCGTACACGTACCCCCAGGCCCTGCGGATCGGACGCGAGCTCGAACGCCTTGGATACCTGTGGCTTGAAGAGCCGGTCTTCGATGTGGACGCCCATTCGCAGCGCAAGCTCGCGGCCGCGCTGGACATTCCAATCTGCGGCACCGAGGTATTGGCGGGGAATCACTATGCGATCGCGAACTACATCGCGAACGACGTCGTCGACATCGTGAGATCGGATGTCTCTTGGAAGGGTGGAGTCACCCCGGTTCTGAAGACAGCGCACCTCGCTGAATCATTCGGGATGCAGTGCGAGATCCACACGAGCATCTACCACGCTATGGAGATCGTCAACCTCCATTGCTGCAGCGCAATCGCGAACTGCACCTACTTTGAGCTGCTGGTCCCCACCACCGGACTCGACTGCGGGCTAAAGGCCGGCCTCGTGATCGATTCCGAGGGCTTCGCCCACCCACCGTCCACACCCGGGCTGGGCATCGAGTTCGATTGGGACGCGATCGACCGCATGACGGTTGGGGTCCTGTAGGAAGCCGGTGAGCGCTGAGACTTGCCCACATATGGGCACAGCTCTGATTCGGTGAATTCGACCATCCCCGTTGCCCGCTCCTTCATCGCATGGCGCGATGGCCAGGCACCGTTTGGCGGGATGGAGCAGAGCTCAACCGGCAGCCACGAGCAGGGCAAGGTTGCGCGTGAATTCTTCAAGCCATGGAAGACCGTCCACGTGGATGGCGGTCGGTGACGCTGGCGACCTCACTTCCCGCCGGTACGTCGCTGGTTCTTGCCGCGGATCGCGATCGTCGGCTCCTTGCCCTCTGGCGCGGGGGCCGGCTCTTCGACCTCTCCCCGCTGACACTCGACGAGCTCCTAACCGGATCGGCCGCCGACATGAGGGCGCAGATCGAATCCGGCCGCCGGTGGCCCGAGATTGTCGTTGGGGATATCAGTCTGTTGTCTCCGGTCGAGGGACAGGAGGTGTGGGGAGCCGGCGTCACCTATCTTCGAAGCCGTCAGGCCAGGATGGAGGAGTCGACCGATGCCGACGTCTATGAACGCGTGTACCAGGCCGACCGCCCGGAGCTGTTCTTCAAGGCATCGGGGTGGCGAGTCATTCCGCCTGGCGGCGAGGTTGGGATTCGACCGGACTCGACCTGGGACGTCCCTGAACCTGAGCTCGCGGTCCTGACCAACAGCCGCGGCGAAGCAGTCGCTTACAGCTGCGGCAACGACATGAGCTCGCGTTCGATCGAGGGTGACAACCCGCTCTATCTTCCCCAGGCCAAGATTTACGACCGCAGCTGCTCGATCGGGCCTGCAGCGGTCCTGGCATGGGAGCTCGGCGAGCTACCTGCCCGCCGTATCCAAATGACCATCGAGCGCGACGGCTCGGAGGTCTTCGCCGGCGTCGCGCCGCTATCTGACATGGTCAGGGACCCGGTTGAGCTGTGCGGTGTTCTGCACGCCGCCTATCGGCTGCCCGTCGGCGCCTGGCTTCTCACGGGAACGCCGATCGTCCCGCCTCCACCATATTCGGCGGCCGCCGGCGATGTGATCACCATCTCAGTTGACGGCCTCGGGGCGTTGGTAAACCGGGTAACCGTCGTGACTCACTCGGGAGCCACCGCAATCCACCGGCCCGGAAGGCTGCAATCCCAGGTATAATTCACTGCGATTTCAGCCGCCCACTGGGACCAATCATGGCAACGAGGAATAGCACGGAACCCCAGTCGAAGCGCGCGTACGACTATCTCCGCGACATGATCGCAAAGCGCGCATGGCCAGCCGGAGAGCGGTTGTCAATCCGGTGGGTGAGCCAGCGTCTCGGCGTAAGTGTCACTCCCGTCACGGCGGCGGTGGAGCAGTTGGAACGCGAGGGCCTTCTGTTCGTGGCGCCGCGCTCGGGGACGACGATCAGGCCACTCGGACATGACGACATCCAACAAATCTTCGGCCTTCGGCGGATGATCGAGATCTACGCTGCGCGGATCGCAGTCGAGCTGGCGCCGGACTCAGCGATCGATGAAGCGAAAGCGTGCGTTGCCGCCCTCGCCAATTGCATCGACCGCAACCACTATCGACAGGACAAGATCGACGACTGGATGGCTTCCGACTACAGGCTTCACGAGATATTCGTGGAGAACTGCGGGAATCCGCTCATCCTCGAGACGTATCGGACCTACAACGTCCACCTTCACATCGTCCGGAACTTCCAAGTCCGCGCACTCAGCAACAGCGACCACGGACAGAAGGAGCACGAGCGGATCGTGAAGGCATTTGAGCAGCGGGACGCTGAAGCCCTAGTCGACGTGATCGATCAGCACCTCAGTGAGGCGTGCTACGAGATCCTCCGCGTCGTCGCCACGACCGGAGTCGGAATCTAGCGCACCTGCCTCGGCCGTCAGCAGTAGGGCCGCCACCAAGGAAGGCTTGAGGATTTGAGCCGAGAGCCGCACCGGCGCCGTGCCCGCGGTCACCGAGCCCAAGTCAAGCAGCCGGCCTTCGGGGTGCGCCGGTGCCCGAGTCCGGGGTGCAGCCACACGCGCTGCGCAAGCGGTCCTCGACCATCTCTATACCACTGTTCAGAGCGACTCGATCAGTCTCGGTCGTCAAGAGCCTTTCCGGGATCGGCGCCGCATGGCGTCGACCCGTGATACGAACGCCTCGGGCGATTGGACGGGAATGCCACGCCAAGGCGACATCGAAAAGAGGTGATCATCCGAGCTCACGATCAGAAACGCCCCGACTGTCTGAGCCAGCTCCAGGACCCGGCTGTCCTCCCAGTCCTCGCATTCGGTAACGCGAACGTTGGGCTCGACAATGCCGCCTGCCCTGCTTGTCACCTCCCGCAAGAACGTGCTGTAAGCGGCTGCCTCCCCACTCGTGAACTTGAAAGCGCGATGCAGCACTCGAGCTGTGCCGTCAATCAGGTACTTGCTCAGCCAGAGCTCGAATTCAATAGCCTCGTTAACGACACGCCACCCGCGGGGTGAACCGACAGCAATGAAAATGGGGCTTGTCTCGTGTTCACGGCGCTGCGATTCTAGACGGCAGGGGCTGTCGTTTCCGTAACGCGAACCAAATCGAAGTCTGCGGTCGCCCGATCCATTTGTGTTAGTGTCGCCGGGATGATGGTCGGCGACGATAGTAATCGCGCTCGCGAGGACCCAGCTCCCTAGAGGCAAATGGGATCAGACGAGCGAGGCTGGACCGGCGCCGAAGCCTGGATCTTCCTTTCGATAGGCGACGCTGCCGGCACCGGCGGAGCACCGTTGGACAAGGTCATCGCCGCAGCGGATTCGAACAATCACGCAATCCCGACTGTCGATGAGTTCAGTTCTGCCGTAGGCCAGCTCGTAGGTGCCGGGCTTGTGATCGGTTCGCCGGATCGCTACTCGCTGACTGAGGCCGGGGAGAAGCTGTTCAAGGAGATCAACTCTGTACGACGTGGCCACATCACCCGTTTTCTCGACACGTTGGACAAATGGAGAACCCGGCCGCCGAGCCGCGCCGCCGCGGTTGCGTGGGTGGTTGATCCCCAGCAGTTCCATCGCGCATGGGAGCTGTACCACAAGTGGTTCGAGGCTTGGTTCGCTAGGCATAAGAAACGCGACCGCAACGATCGCAGCTTGTAGACGTGCCTTCGGTTCGCGTTATGGAAAGCCCATCGAATTGGTGTGGGCGGTAGTTTCCGTAACGCGAACCAAAGCATCACGGTCGTAGGTCGAAGGATCACACTCAACCGACCCTAGTCGTTCACCGGAGCGTAAAGGACGTCCCGGCCGAGACGCCGGAGAACCCAAATCCGAGCACCCGGCTGCAGCCTTGTCGCCCACCATTGCTGCATGTAGTACCGACCGTTCTCACCCGTATCGGTCAGCCGGTAGGTACCGGTGGCAGCGATTGGACGCGTTCGCGTGCCCATAGGCTCCCCCCAGGGAGTTCCGTAGATCCTGGCCGTGCCGACCTCCGCCTCGAGAACGTCAGCCAGATGGGCATCGCCTTCGCGAAGTGCGCGTGCCACCTGCCAGACCCTGAAAGACGGGAGCAATCCACAGAGCAATCCGAACCCGAAGATCGCCAGACCACCGGGTACATCGCTGGATCTAGAGCCGCTCGGCAGGGCATGTGCTGCAACGGCCAAACCAAAGCCGATCAATACCAACGACCCGATCGCATAGATCGAGCAGTCCACTCCACTAAATACAGCCTGGACGACTAGCCGGAAAGGGACCCCGTCTGGGAGCAATAGGTTGTTTCGCCAGCGTTCGCGACACGAAGAGTGGCAGGGGATATCCCATTGTCGTGCGGACTATAAGAGGCGCGGTCGAACCCAATGCCCTGCATTGAACTAATTCGCACACCGGCGAGTACCATCGGCCGGCATGCCGTTCTGGCTCCAACTCCTCATCGTCGGTGCGCTCCTTCTGACCGCACCGCTGGCGCTGGTCTTCGCCCGTTACCGCCTGTGGCGAGCCAGATTCGCTGCGGGTCGGACAACGCGCGGGTTTCTCGAAACGGAAGTACGGTGGCGGATACCGTTCGTCTTGGTCGGGTTGCTACTGGCGGTCGCCGCATTCGTCGCTGTTCTGCTCAGCGGGGCCGCGCTGAAGGGGCCGTAGTTTCCGTAACGCGAATCAACCGACAGTGACCGCTCGGCCGATTGGCCTCTGTGCTCCCGACACCCGACACCTACGACACGCAAGCTGCAGCTCATAAGGAAGCTTCGGAGCCTTCGGGCAACTCAATTCTCAAGAAGGTCTCCGAGACTGGAAATCATGCCGTGATGGACCTGAACTTCGCCGGCGAGACATAGAATCTCGGCGCCATGGTTCGGATCTGGGCGTGGGCTCGAATCGTGTTCGGAGTCCTCGCGATCGGTGTCGGTCTGGTCTTTCTTTTCGGCCTGACGATCATCTGGTTCCAAGCGCGGAGCGACATATCGCAGTACCAGGCCGCGACTGAGTGCGAGCAACAGAGCCCCTCTTGCTATCGGACTCTGCCAGGCACCGTTACGGACGCTAACTATGGGACGAGCAGCAGCGGCACTAGCGGCTCGATCACCGTCCGGACGGCGCGCGCTACTGAAGCCATCGCAGTCAGCAACATTGACCTTGCCCGCGACGGCGTTCACGCAAGCGATCAGGTATCGGTGCGATATTGGCAGGGCAAAGCGCGGTTGCTCATCATTCACGGCGACGAGTTCCCGACCGTCGATGACCCTGCCTCCGAGCTATCGAGCACCCCGTCCGGCATCTTTCTGTTCGGCCTGATAACGGCATTCGGGGCAGCGGGGCTGAGCACGGGCATCTGGAGCCTTCGGCGTCTGAAGAAGCTGGCATTGATCGGGCCCCGAAGCGCGGCAGGGCCTCCAATACCTCAATTTGTTGGACCAGCCGCCTCGGAGAGCGATTCCCAAACCCTCGTACTGCTTCCGAGCCGCCGGAGGGTGCGGACCTCCTGGGTGCTTGTGGGCGTGTTCGTGGTTGGACTTCTCGTCAAAGCCGCCATTGACGCGAGCAAAGCGATACGCGGGCACGGATGGGCGGCCATTGGAGCCGACGCGATCCTGATCGTTTTATTCGGGATTGGCGTACCCGTCCTGCTGTTCGCTTTCTACAAGACAAGCCGGATCCTTGTCGGCCCCCACGTAGTGACGTTGACTGGCCTCGGCGGCAAGAGTTGCGATCGCGCTGCTGTCCATCGCATAGTCCAGGTCAGCAGCAAAACATCCGCTTCGGTCCCAATCCCAATGGCGCTGCTCCTGGATCGCGACGACCGGGTCTTACTCCGGGTCAGTCGGGCTTTTGACGTCGCCGCGCTTGGGCACGAATTGAACGTCCCGCTGCAGGGCAGCTGGGAGACGGCGCCGGCTGACGAACTAGCTCGGCGCTACCCCGGCTCTGTAAGCAAACTCACGGTTAATGCGGGAGTGTTAGGAGTCGGCATCGCGATCGTGATCACGGTCGTCGTGATGATTGCAGTGTTCACATTTCACGCAGGCGTCCAAGTCAGCCACTAATCTCAGCGCGGCACACTGTCAGAGCGCGGGCCGTAGTTTCCGTAATGCGAACCACATTGAGATCAGCCCCCATCGGCTTAACCTAGCGTCGCAGGAAGATGGTCGGCGGCCACGGTGAACGCGCTCGCGAGGATCCCGAGAGAAGTGCCGCAATACGGCGATCCCTCCGCTGGCTGTGGTTCAGCTATATCCCCGTCCTTGCCGGAATCGGGTGGCTGGTGTTCGCCGTAAGGCAGTGGGCCGGTCAGCGCGGCGTACTTCTGGGCATAAGCGGGGTGATGCTCGGCGTAGTAGCCAGCGCTGCGATCTTCTATCCCTTCCTGCGCGTGGCTGCTTCTGGGCGCAGAATCGCCGGCATGTCTGTCGGTACATATACCTTGGTCGCCGCAGTTCTCGGCGTAGCAATTGCCGTTGTCCTGGCTGTGCTGGCGTTTGCCTTGGCGCAGACCTGAACCGATATCCGCCCGCCGCCCTGCGACCGACGTAACGCATGGGCCGTAGTTTCCGTAACGCGAACCAACCGGCAGTGACCGCTCGGCCGATCAGTCTAGGTGCACCCGGCATTCGGACGGTGGGCGGTGATGGATCGGCGGCGGCTTTGCCAGACACCCTCGGGTTAATTGTCTAGGCCTGAACGTGGGCAGTGCGCGATCTTTACGTTGGCTGCCGAACATCCCAGATTAGAACCGAGTTGTCGGATGAAACCTTGACACGGAACTGTGGGCTCGTCGTCAACTCGCGACCGACATACGGCATCCATTTGCCGGCCACCTTTTCCTGAAAGCCGCTTAGCATCTCTGGCCGGCTCGACGATCCAGGCAGGTACTCATGTCAATGGCCAACTCAAAGTCCCCACTTTTGGCCAGGTGAAAGTCCCCACCCGGCGCTCACTTCTTGTGGCGCTCACCTCCTCTTGAACGGGCTTCGCGGAGCCTGTAGGACTCGCCCTCGGTGACCACCACGACGCTGTGGTGGAGGAGGCGATCAATCATTGAGGTGGCTGTGGTCGGCTCCGGAAGGAAACGTCCCCATTGGTCGAAGGGCCAGTGGCTGGCGATGCCAAGCGCACGCCGCTCATAGGCGGCGGCGATGAAACGGAAGAGGAGCTGGGTGCCGGTGAGGTCAAGTGGTGCAAAGCCCAGCTCGTCGAGGAGAACCAGGTCGGCGCGCAGCAGACCATCGATGACTTTGCCCACCGAGTTGTCTGCGAGGCCGCGGTAGAGCGTCTCGACGAGGTCGGAGGCAACGAAGAAACGAACGCGCAGGCCGGCACGCACGGCCGCGTGACCGAGACCGACAAGCAGATGCGACTTGCCAGTGCCCGCTGGACCGACAAGGATGAGGTCCTCCTTGGCTCTGATCCATTCCAATGAGGCGAGGTAGTCGAAGGTTGCCTTGGGGACTGACGAGATCTGGAGCTTGAAGTCATCGAGGGTCTTGGTGACTGGGAAGCCGGCCATCTTCAATCGGTTCTGGTAGTTGGATTCATCGCGCGCCGAGATCTCCGCTTCGTTGAGGGTGCGCAGAAATTCGTCCGGCGCCCAGCGCTGAGTCTTGGCGGTTTGGCACACGTCCGGTGCGATGGCCCGGACGGTCGAGAGTTTGAGGCGGCGCAGACCGGCGACCAGGTCCGGTGCGAGTGGTAGCGCGGTCGTGCTCATCGAATCGCCTCCAGGGAGTAGGCGCTCAGCGGTCTGACCGGAACCTCCGGCAGCGCTAATTTCAGCGCGTCGCCAGCGGGCACCGGGTTGGGAGCCGATGGACCAGCCTCGAGGATGGAGCGAATGTCAGCTGCCTTGAAGCGACGGAAGCGAGTCGCCCGCTCCAGCGCCGCCAGCAGCTGCTCACGACTCCAGCTCATCTCCAGGGTCACGATGTCCGCGAGCTCGGCTGCCAGTCGCGATGTGCCGACCGCCGCCGCTGCACGCAGGAAGGCTTCGGCGGGAGGTCCGAGCGCGATGAACGCACGCTCGGTCCCGGTCCGAACGCGGATAGCCCGTGCCGGCATCCTCGACTTGCCCTGGTAGTGCTCATCCTTAATAGAGACCTCACCGGGCGCCATGAGCAGATGCCTTTCGATCTCGTTTCCGTCGTACGCGAGCAGCACCTCGTGGTCCTGCACGGTGACCTCGATCTGCTTGCCCACCCAGGCGGTCGGCAACGAGTAGCGGGCCGCGCCGAAGCGAATCGTTTGCATGCGGTCGACCTTGCGCAGCTGGCCACGACAGAGCGCCGGTCGCAGAGACGGCAGCGGTCGCATCAGCGCTCGCTCCTCCACCAGTCGCACGTCCGGAGTCGCCTGCGTCTCGCTGTGGACGCGGTCGTTCACCTCGAGACCCCAGAGCTTGGCTTGGCGATTGCCGCTCGCGACGTCGCCGCCGAAGTTGTCCGCGGGCACGACCAGATCGCGTTGCGCATACCCGCACAGGTTCTCGACGACGCCCTTCGATTCCGGGTCTTGGGCTTCGCAGAAGTCCGGCCGGAAACCGTAGTGCGCGGCGAAGCGGACGTAGTCGGGGTGAGGCACCACGACGTTGGCGACGACCCCATTCTTGAGACAGGCCATGCGGTCGGTGAGCACGACCGCCGGCACCGCTCCCAGTTCCTCAAAGCATTCCGCCATCAAGGTCAGGGTCGTCTCCTTGGTCTCGTCGCTGGCGAAGCGCACGAAGCGGTATCGCGACCACGCGGACACGGCGCAGAACATGTGCAGGCCGACCGCGATCTTGGTCCAGTCCACGACCAGGTGCTGGCCCGGGCTCGGCACCCAAGGTCGATAGATTCGTCGCTCCCGCCGCCACTCCGCCTTGACCTTGGCGACCGCGCGACGAAGATTGCGGGCGGAGCCCTTGTAGCCAGCGGCGCGCGCCGCCGGAAGTAATCGTTTGGCGGAGATGCGGCCGTCGGTCGTGCGCACCCGCTCTCGGATGACCGACATCACCTTGTCGGTGTTCCTCGACGTCAGCCGCGGCCTCCGCGCCCAAGGGCCGCCTGCCTCGTGCCGCTCGACAACCTTCCTCACAGTCTTGTGCGTCGTACCGCACAAGCGCGCCGCCGCTCGGTAGCTCCCCAGATCATGAAACGCATCGATGATGTTCAAATGCTCCCTCGTCGTCTTCAATAGGTGGGTCCTCCGGGTGGGCTGGTGGGATTGAGACATCTCCACTTTGCCCGGCCCGGGGGACGCACCCGGTGGCTAAATCAGACAGTCGAGGGTGGGGACTTCGACCGGCCACGGATGGGTACTTTCACATGGCCACGCGCAACTCAGCAGCTGTCGAGCGCTACTACAGCGCCTTCGAGAACGGCCGGCTATCCGAGTCGCGGTTCGGCAGTCGAGTCGACGCGCTTGAGCGTCGCTTGATTCAGCTTCGCGCGAAGCTCGCAGAGTTGCGCGATTCCACAACCGCCGTTGATGTGCCAACCCAGGAAGCCGTGCGCAGCGCGGAACAAGCGGTCCGGGACGCGATGCTCAACGGCACGCCGGGTCAGCGCAAGGCGCTGCTCAAAGAGTTGATCGTCGAGGTCCGGGTCGAGAGCCGCGACAGCATCATCCCGACCTTCCGTCTTCCCGCGACCTCGGTTCGCGTTACGGAAGCCATGGTGGGCCTGTCGACCTTCGGTTGATCTGTCGTGAAGCTACTTCGCCTGATCTGTCCCACTCTCACTGAATCTACTTCCGCCGCGGTGCCGTGCCGTCGGCGTGCAGTTTGCGGACAGGGCCTTGGCTTGTGCGAGCCACCGTCTTGAGCAACTCGCTGCCCACCCAGAACTGCAGCAAGCTGTCGGTCACCAGAACGTCGCAGGCGCTGCCGCTGTAGTTCCGTCCGACGCTCACTTGCTGGTAGCCGACGGAGACGACTCCGTTGCTGGCCACCTTGCGGCAAACCCACTGCTCGCCGTTGCGCTCGGGGCGCGGAGTCAACCGATGCTGCGGCTGCTCGCCGCCCGAATGGAAGCGGCTCTCTGGCGTGGCGTCGCCCAGCGACTGATGTGGACGCTGCGTGTTGTAGTAGCTAACCCATTCGTCCAGTGCCTCCTGTGCCGTCTTCAATGTCCGGAAGACCTGTCTGGTGTCGAACTCGACTCGAAGCGTCTTGTGGAAGCGCTCGATCTTGCCTGTGGTGGTCGGTGAGCGGGGTTGGGTGAGGATGTGGTCGACGCCGTTCTCGCGGCAGATGCGGTCAAAGAGAACCTCGACCGGAGGCTGGGCGAAGCGGCCGGTAAAGACCTTGCCGTTATCGGTCAGCACCTGAGCTGGGATGCCGTGGGTTCGCAACGCAGACGTAAATCCATCACAGACAGATTGCGTGCGCTCCCGGAGCATGAGCCGGGCCGAGACGCAGTACCTCGAGTGGTCGTCGACTCCGGTCAGAGCCTTGGCCGTGGTCCCGTCAGCGAGTAAGAAGCCACCGACCGTGTCCAGCTGCCAGAGCTCCATGGGTGCGCCTCGCTCCCAACGCTTCCAGTTCCCACGTCGCCAACGGCGCTGCACCGGGTCAAATCACCCCGGCCCGGACCAGGCAGCGGTACACCGCCGACTCCGACAGCGGCGGTTCGGCCCCGCCCCTTCGTGTCAACTCCAGCGCCAGCCGTCGGGCACCCCAGTACGGCTTGGCCCGGCGTGTCTCCAGTACCTTTGCTTCCCACACCGCGGGCATCTGGTGCGGGCAATGCGCCGGCCGGTGCGACCGATTGCCCAGGCCCTCCAAGCCCTCGGCTTCATAGCGAGCCAGCCATCGGTGCATGGTCCGCCGAGAGATGCCCCAATCCCTGGCCACCTCGCCCACCGTCCGACCGTCGCCAATTACCGCCAGGACCGCTTTGTATCGCTGCTCAGTCACGCTCATCTCCCTCATGCGCGGGAGCGTGACAAACCAACCGAAGTAACTGCGACACATCAGCCGAAGTTGTGTGCCGCATCAGCCGAAGGCCTTTTGAGACCTGTCACCCGAACTTGCACAATGATGATGGTGCTCGCGCAGGGAGTCGAACCCTGAACCTTGGGATTAAGAGTCCCCTGCTCTGCCAGTTGAGCTACGCGAGCGCGAAGAGAGCCGACAGTCGATTCTAAGGGGATGGCGCCGTTAACAGGCTGGGCTCTCCTTGGCCGGTGTGGTCCGTACCCTGCCCGGCATGCCGGCCAGGGTTCCCCTCGACGTCGATCTCGAGGATAAGCTGCTCTACGGGCTGACGCCCACGCGACTCGCCTACATGGTGGTTGCGCTGCTGGCCGGATTTGCGCTCTGGTCTTCCCGCTGGGCGCCATCACCGGTGCGAGCGATGGCTTGTTGCCTCGTGGTCGGGGCCGGCGCTGCGGTCGCTTGGGGACGGTGGCAGGGTAGGGCGGCCGACGATTGGCTCGCGGACATCGCGCTCTTTTCCATCAGGAGCTACCGCGTCCGGTGGAACCTCGGCTGGCTTGAACGCGCCTGGGGGCGCCCATCGCGAGCGGTGCGTGCCTCCATGGGACATGAGCCCATCGCGAGCGCGGAGCCAAGCGCCGCGCCAGCGTGATGTGATCCGGGAGCTGAATCTCGGCGCGGCTCGAATCGTGCCTCGAGCTCCGAGCGTGCTGTGGGACCGAGTCGTCGACGATCTGACTGTGATCCAAACCGGGCCGCTCGGCTTTGCCGGCGCCGTTGAGGCCGATCGTTCGCGGTGGCTCAACTCGTTTCGCCGGCTGCTCGATGGACTGGATACTCCGCTCCAGGTCGTGATCGAAGTCGAGCCGGGGCCGGGTGCCGACCCGCTGGAAAGCAGTCCGCGGCCGGTCGACTTCGACGACATGCGCGGGGCGGATGCATGGTTTGTCGATCACATCGCGCGATCGCCGTCCGCGCATCGCTTCACCACCAGGCTCACCACGTCGACCAGGCAGGCAGGGCGAGTCGAGTCCGCGCTGCGCGAGATGGGCGTGGATTTCACCTCGCCGCCGCCGGCGCGGGAGGCGGCATTTGGCAAAGAGCAACCCGGCCGTTTCCTGCACTCGGGTGGCTTCAGTTCCACCTGGTACGTCGAACGCCTCCCCGGCACCGAGCTGGAGGCCGGCTGGCTGTTTCGTCTGCTGCCGCCGGGACTGAAGGTGAGCCTGTCGTGGCACGCGACGCCGCTGCCCGTGGCGTGGATCGTCGATTACCTGCAGCGTCAGCTGATCAACATGAGGGCGGCACGCCTGCAGGAGCTGAACGCCGGCGCGACCGATCCGAACCTGGCCGGCGCGATGCCGAACGCGGAGGACCTGCAGCGCCGCCTGACCGCGAGCCAGGACAAAGCCTTTCACGTCTCGGTCTACCTGACCCTGACCGCGCCCACCAGAGATGACTTGCGGGCGGGCGCGGAGAGGATGGAATCCGCCGCGCGCGGGATTCTCTGCCACATCCGGCCGTGCACGTTCAGGATGTTCGACGGTTACCTGGCCACTCGTCCAATGTGCATCGACCGGCTGGAGCGAAAGCGCGTGCTCGACACCAGCGCACTGGTCACCTTCTTTCCCTGGTTGGAGGCCGACCTTCAACAGCCCGGTGGCCTTGTCATCGGCCGGAACCGAGCCACGGGTGCGCCGGTGCTCGTCGATCCCTTCGACCAGCGGCGTTACGCCAACGCGAACATCGGCGTGTTCGGACATTCCGGCGCCGGCAAGACCTATCTCCTGTCGGCCATCGCGATGGGCGCGCTGGGCAGGGGGACACAGGTCTACGTCATCGACCCGGAACATGAATACGGCGGCCTGGCCGAGCAGCTCGGCGGCATCGACGTGGAGCTCGCGCTGGGTTCAGGTCACGCGCTGAACGTGCTCGAGCTGCGGCATTCCGATCGACGGGATGAGTCGTGGCTCGGGCCGGCCGCCGCTGACGCCGTCGATCTTTGCGCGACCATCTGTGGCGGCCTGGACGAACCGGAGCGCGCGCATGTCGAAAGCGCGGTGCGCGAGGCCTACCGCAATGTGGATCAGCCGCTTTTGCGGGACGTCGCCGAAGTCCTTTCCCAGGGTTCGCGAGTGGCGACGATCCTGGGTCGCTGGGTGCACGGCAGCCTCGGTCAGATGTTCAGCGCACCCACCAATGTCGACCTCGAGGCCCCGATCGTCGTGTTCGGCATGCGCGAGCTGCGCGACGAGATGGTCGCCCCCGTCCACTTCCTGCTCGCGGAAGCGCTGTGGGCGCTCATCAAGCGCAAGGACCATCGCCGGATGCTGGTGGTCGACGAGCTCGGGCTCCTGTTCGAGGATGCGACCATCCGGCGGTTCGTGGTCAGCCTCGCCCGGCGGATCCGGAAGTACGACGGATCGTTGGTCTTCGCCACCCAGAATCCGGGCGACCTGCTCAGCTCGGATCAGGGCGCGGTGGTGGCGACCAATCCGGCATTGGCGTTCTTCGGCGCCCAGCGTCCCGGCGAGGCCGCCAAGCTGCAGGAGACATTTCACCTTAGCTCCCACCAACGGGCGTTTCTCGAAACCGCTCGTCGTGGGGAATTCCTCCTCGCGGCGGGTGCTGAAAGGCTGGCCGTTCAGGTCCAGGCGCCGTCATGGCAGGAGGAGGCGATGCGGCTCGCGCGGGCACCGGCGCGGCCCCCACCCTGGCGCGTAGGCTTATTTGCGAACTTGCAGCGGGTTCTCCACTACCGCTTAAGGAGCCTTCCAGAGCATCGGCTGGAGCGCGTCCACGCCCAGTTCGAGGCGCTGGCCGGGGCCCGCACCTGGCGCTGCGACCCGCCCTGGATCGCAAGCTCGCGCTCGCGCGGTCTGTTCGAGATGGAGTACTTCAGGCACCTGCGCGACGAGGACCACGGCGATGTGAGCGCCGCCGGCTTTGTCAAGATGGCCGCTGACGAGACGGACGCGTTGATCATCACGATCTTCCTGCGGGACCTGAGTGCCGAGTACGGCATCCGCGCCGCGATCGAAGACGAGAACCATCCTCTGGCCAAGCTGCGCCGGCTGGAGTTCGAATCCGGCCGGTTGCCCAGCGGGCAGTCGCTCGAGGACGTGCTGGCGAAGCGGCCGGTGATCAAGAAGGTGGAGGGCGAGCGCATCCTTTTCTATCCGCCGACGTTCCGCCTCCACTCCCAGGGTCCGCCCAGCCCCGAGTGGGCATACGCCCTGTACGGCCTCCGCGCTTACGCGCCGACGTTGATGGAGGCCGAACAGGAGGCGCTCAAGATCCTGAGAGGCTTCGGCCACCTTGGCGGCTGAGACCAAGGCGGCCACCGGCGGCTTCGTCGAATCCGCCGACGGCACCAGGCTGGCGTATCGAGCGTGGCCCAAGCCAGGCGCCGCCGTCACGTTCGCGGTCGTCCACGGGCTCGGTGAGCATGCGGGGCGGTACGAGCGTTTCGCCCAGGCCATGGCCGGGCGCGGCATGGGCACGTTTGCCGTCGATCTTCGCGGCCACGGCAACAGCCCCGGCCCGCGCGGCCACGTGGATGGATGGTCGCAATGGACCGACGATGCGGCGGCGTTCGTCCGGCTGGTGGAAACGGTTGCCGCCGGCGAGGTCGTGCCTGTCGGTCATTCGTTCGGCGGCGCTGTGATCCTGAGCGCCGCCCTCGCGGGCAAGCTGCCGAAGGCCCGGCGTTTTATCGTCTCGAGCCCGGCCCTCAAGCTGAATGTCGTGGCTCCGAGGTGGAAGGTCAGCCTCGGTAGGGTGGCCTCGAAGGTGGCGCCGAAGCTGGCGTTCGACAACGAAGTCGACCCGAGGACGATCTCCCGGATTCCCGAGGTGGTCGAGGCGTACCGCCGCGATCCGCTGGTCCACAGCAGGATCTCAAGCCGGACCTTCAACGAGTGGCAGGCCGCGGCCCGCGACATCCTCACCCGCGCCGGCGAGATCCAGGTCCCCTTCCTGATCCTGGCCGGCACCGCCGACGCGCTGATCGATCCCCGGGGGAGCCGCGAACTGCACGAAAGAGCCGCGGCGATGAGCCGGCTGCACCTCCTCGAGGGTCGCTACCATGAGCCGTTCAACGATCTCGGCCACGAGCAGGTCTTCGACCTGATCGCCGCCTGGCTGGCGGGATCATGATCGCGTCGAGCGGCGCCTGGCTGGTTTCGAGCCTTGATCTCCAGCCGGGCTCGTGGCTGTCGTGGATCGTCGTCGGCCTGATCTCGGGCGCGATTGCGGCTCGGGTGGTGGCCGGACGCGGGTTTGGCTGCATCGCCGACGTCGTGGTCGGGGTGGCGGGTGCCATCATCGGTGGCTATCTGCTGGGGGCGATCTTCAACGTCAGCGGGACGGTGGGCTTTTGGGGGAGCATCGTCGTGGCGTTCATCGGCGCGGCGGTGCTGCTGTCGGTTTTGAAGCTGTTATCCGGCGGCCGCCTCTGACGCCGAGCCGGTAGCCGCCAGGCCGGCGATTCGCTCGACTTCGGCGGCGACTTCGGCCGGCAGATAGACCGGGATGTCGTGCGGTGTGTCGAACCATCGCACCTCCACCTCCGGAGCGACGGCGGCCAGGCGTGCCACGCCAGCCTCCTTTGACCTCGAGACCCGCGCGAAGCTCCGCAACGCGAGCAACGCCGCGGCCGGCACCTCGACACGCGGCCACAGCACGTCGGGCTGCGAGTTGTAGAGACCCCGCAGCAGCTCAAATCGCACCGGCCCGGTCAGCGTCAGGACCAGCGCCTCGTCGTCGGGCACGATCCGGGCGGCCACGAACGACTCGAGGTCGTCGCCCCACGCCTCCGCAAAATCTTGTCTCGATGCGGCGACGGCGTCGGCGAACGAGGCAAAGCGCGGGAGCGGTGGCTGCATGATGCGTTGCGCCTCCTCCCAGCTGAACAGGTTGGCGGCACTCTGCACCGGACCGTCGATGAACACCAACCCTGAGGCGAGGCCGGGCCGTGTGCCCACCAGCTCCAGGGCGACCGTGGCGCCCCACGAGTGGCCGACCACCACCGGTTTGCGCAAGCCCAGCTCGGAGATGACGTGGGCCGCGTCCTCCAGCAACGCGTCCATGGCGTAGCCGTCGGGGAAGCGTGGAGAGTGGGGCTCACGGCCGGTCAGGCCATGGCCTCGCTGGTCCAGCGCGACCACGTGGCGGCCGTCCAGATGCTGCGCCATCCGCTCCCAGTAATGGGCGTTCGAGCTCAGACCGTGGAGCAGCAGCACCGGCGGCCGGCGTGCGCTGTCGGCCTCAGGCCTCCACTCGAGGTAGTGGAGTCTGACGCCGTCTCGATCGAGCCTCCCGGAAGCGGGTCCGCCCACGACCGCTAAGCCTAGCCCGCGGCGGCGGCAACCTCGTCCACGACGGCTTCAACTGACTGTGGCGTCGACCGCTGCTTGCTCCTGATCAGCAAAGTGGTCAGCGCGGTGAAAGCGAGGAACGCGATCGGCAGCGCGAGGGTGGGCTTCATCGCGTCGATGAAAGCGCTCACGAAAACGTCGTGAGCGAGCGCGGTGACCTGATGCGCGACCGAAGGGGGCAGCCCCGCCGGTAGCTTGGCGCCATTCTGGCCGGTGCCGATCTCGAAGCCGTTGGCGGCGACCGAGCTGAATGCGGCCACGAACTGATCCCGGAAGCTCGGGGGCAGAGCTGAGGCGTGCGCGACCGCCTCGTTGTGGAGGCTAGTCGCCAGCTGGCTTTGCAGCTCGGCGCCGACGACGGCGCTGCCGATGGCAGCCCCAAGCTGGCGCGTCGTGTTGAGCACGCCCGACGCCGCGCCCGCCATTCTGGGCGATATGCTCCGCATCGCGACCGTCGTCATGGGTGCAAAGGTCATGCCCATGCCGGCGCCGGCGATGATCGCCGGCACCAGAAAGGTCGCCCAGGTCGAGTCTGGGCCGGCCACGTAGGTCAGCGCTCCAAACCCGACAGCGAACACTGAGATGCCGGCCATCAGGATGTATTTGCCGCCGATGCGGTCTGACATCCGACCGGCGATTGGAGCGGTCAGCATGGAGGTCAAGGACATCGGCGCCAGCGTGAGCCCCGCCGTGAAGGCCGAGAAGTCGCGCACGGACTGCAGGTAGATGACGATGGGCAGGAACAGGCTCATCATCCCGAAGCTGATCGCGGCCGCGATCCAGTTGGTCACCGCGAAGTTGCGCTCCTCGAAGAGCGAGAGGGGAAGTAACGGTTCTTTCTGGAACCGCTCCCAGATGACGAAGGCGACGATGACCAGGATGCCGCCGATGATCACTTCGGGGATGGTCACCCCGTAGGGTGCGATCTGGCCCCAGTTGTACTTCTCGCCTTCGATCAGGCCGAAGACGATCCCGAACAGTCCCGCCGTCGCGAGGATCACGCCGACGACGTCCCATCCATGGTGGCGGCCCGGGCGCAGGTCCGGGATGATGGCGAAAGTCGCGATCAGGGCGAGGATCCCGATCGGGACGTTGACGAAGAAGATCCAGCGCCAATCGATGTAGGTCACGATCGCCCCGCCGAGAGTCGGCCCGGCGACGGTGGCGAGGCCGGCGACGCCACCCCAGATGCCGAACGCGGCGCCGCGCCGCTCCGGCGGAAAGAGGGTGGTGAGGATGGCCAGCGTTTGCGGCGTCAGTAGGGCTCCGCCGACGCCCTGGACGACGCGCGCGGCGATGAGCTCTTGGGGGTTCTGGGACAGGCCGCAGAGGGCGGAAGCCAGGGTGAAGATGGCGAGCCCGACGGCAAACAGGTTGCGCTGCCCGAAGAGGTCACCGAGGCGTCCGGCCGTGATCAGCAACACGGCGTAGACCAGGATGTACGCGTTCAGGACCCACAGGATCTGGTCCAGGGTCGTGTTGAGCCCTGTGCTCATGGCCGGAATGGCCACGTTCACGATGGTGGTGTCCAGCAGGATCATGAAGAACCCGATGCAGAGCACCATCAGCACCAGCCACGGATTAGTGCGTGCCTGCGCCATGTGCCCTCCTCAACCCCTCATCGCCGGCATCGATTCCGACCGTCCACGGCAGCGTGCCTTCGGTGATCTCGTTCTCGACCTTGCGCACCCAATCGCGCTCTGCTTCGAGCATCGCGATCTTGTGTTCCACCTCGATCAGTGAGAGCCGCGTCAGGCCGCGCGCTCGAAGCTCGTTCAGGACGCGGCCGAGCTTTTCGATGTGCGCCTCGACGGCGGCGGTGCGCTCCCTGAGCAGGTGCGCGGCCCGGCCCGCGTCGAGGTGATGCATGAACATCAGCCCGGCGACAAAGTGCGGGTATTCGCGCTTGGGCTGGGCCAGGAGCTCGCTCAGGACCCGCACCAGCTGTGCCCGGCCTGATTCGGTGAGTTCGTAGATGGTGCGCTCGGGCCGGCGTCCTTCCTTCTCATGTTCCACCGGCACGATCCAGCTGTTTCGCTCGAGCACGTCGACTGTGTGATACAGGGTGCCGAAGTTGAGGCGGATGAACATGTCGTGATGGCGCTCGCGCATCTTGGAAGCCAGCTCATAGGGGTGCATGGGCCGTTCGTCGAGCAGCTCGAGGATGGAAAGCGCCAGCGGCGATATCTCCGGGAGGGGTTCGGGCATATATTCCAATTAGAATATAACAGCTCGGATATTCAGGGTCAAGTATCTGGGTAGGGCGCATCAAGGTAACTCGGGCAGGGGCACCTGGCAGGCCCGGGGCAGCACCCTGGACCAGACCGATCCTGATCGGGCCGGCGGGCGCAGGTATTCGTGGAGGTTAGGTTGCCACCGCGGCGCCGAGGGGTTTTTCGAACCAGCCGACGTCCCAGAACCGTCCGAACTTGCGCCCCTGCTCGGTGAAGTGCGCCACGCGCTTGAACCCGAACCGCTCGTGCAGCGCCACCGACGCGGGGTTGGGCAGGGCGATTCCCGCGTACGCGCGGTGCACGTCCTCATTTTCGAGTGACTTGAACAGCTCCTCGTAAAGCCGCGACCCGGCGCCCCGGCCGACGGCTTCGGGCGACAGGTACACGCTGGTCTCCACCGACGTCGCGTAACCGGGCCGGGGCCGGAACCGGCCGCTGCATGCGTAGCCGACGACCTGACCCCCCAGATCGGCGACCAGGAGGCGGTACCGGCCCGTGCCGGCGTAGTGGCTGAACCACTCGCGGCGGGCGTCCATGGGGATCGGCTCGACGTCGAACGTGTAATGGGTCTCGGCGGCGTAGTGGTTGTAGATGGCGTTCAACGCTCCGAGGTCATGCTCGGCCGCAGGCCGGACGTCAACCTTGGGGCTGGTCACGCCGCCCAGTCTAGGCCGCGGGCACAATTGACCCGTGGACCGCATCCTCCTGGCGGGCATGTCGTTTCAGGGCCGGCACGGCGTGCGTCCGGCTGAGCGCGAGCAGGCGCAGGAATTCAGGGTCGATGTCGAAGTCGACTGCGACCTGAGCGAGCCAGGGCTCACGGACCGGCTCGAGGACACCGTCGACTACACCCGGGTTCGTGCCATCGCCAAAGAGGTCGTCGAGGGCGAATCCGTCAAACTCCTCGAAACGCTGGCCGGCCGCATCGCGGATCGTGTGCTCGACCTGCCGCGGGTGGGCGCCGTCTCGGTGCGGATCGCCAAGCGTCCGGCGAGCATGCAACCGATCGATGCGGCCGCTGTGCACATCAGCAGGACACGCGGATGACCATCGCGTACTTCGACTGCTTTGCGGGCATCTCCGGCGACATGACGCTCGGCGCGCTCATCGACTCGGGCGCGGATCGCGCCCTGCTCGACGCCGCGGTCGCGGCGCTCAGGCTCGGGGACGAGGTCAGCGTCGACGTGCGGCGGGAGGAACGCGGCCACGTCGGCGGCACGCGGGTCGTGATCGAAACCTCGGATCGAGTCGAGCGGACGGTGCCGGCGCTGCGCGCCGCGGTCGAAGACGCGGATTTACCCGACCAGGTCAAGACGCCGGCGCTCGCCGCCGTCGACAGGCTGGCTCGCGCTGAAGCCCGCATCCACGGCCTTGCCGAAGAGAAGCTTCACCTTCACGAGCTCGGCGGGGCCGACACGCTGGTCGATGTGGTCGGCGCCTTCTGGCTCCTCCACGGCCTCGGCGTCAACCGCGTGTTCGCCTCACCGCTCCCGGCGCCTCGGGGTCGCAAGGATGCGATGCCGCTGCCGGCGCCGGCGAGCCTGCGTGTGCTCGAGGGCACGGGTGCGGTGTTCGAGCCGGCCGAGGACGGCCGGGAGCTGGTGACGCCGACCGGCGCGGCCATCCTGGCCGCCTCGGCGATATTCCTGCGGCCGGCGATGTCCCTCAAAGCGATCGGCTACGGCATCGGCGCCCGCCAGTCTCCAGGCAATGCGCTGGCGGTGTGGATCGGTGAGGAAGTCGAACGCGAGACCGGAGTCACCCTCATCGAGACCAACCTGGACGACATGGCGCCCAACCTCATCGCGGCGCTCTGTGAAGACCTCATGGCCGCGGGCGCGCTCGATGTGAGCACCACCCCTACCCTGATGAAAAAGGGCCGGCCGGGTCATCTGATTTCCGTCATGTCCCCCCCCGAGCTGGCCGCTCGCCTGAGCGATCACCTGCTCCGGCACAGCACCACCATGGGGGTGCGCATGACGGTGGCGCAGCGGGTGATCGCGCAGCGAACCATCATCGAGGTCCAGACAGAGCTCGGAAGGGCGCGCGTCAAAGTCAAAGAGCTGGGCGGCAGGCCGGTCGATGCGGCGCCTGAGTACGAGGACTGCCGGCGGATCTCACGTGAGACGGGGCGCGACCTGCGCGAGGTCATGCGCCTGGTGGCAGAGGCCGCCCGCAGGGAATTGGGCCTGATCTAAGCCGGCGGGGCCCCGGTGCCTTCGGGCTCGGCGGTGCGTTCCCTGGATGTCGCGGCGCACCGTCGACGCCGCGAGCGACACCCCGGCGACAATTAGCCGGTGACCGCTCGCGTCCTGGACGGCAAGTCCGTCGCCCAACAGATCTTCGAAGAGACCGCCCGCGCGGTCGCCTCACACATCGCCCGCGGCGGTTCGCGCCCCAAGCTCGCGACCGTGCTGGTCGGTGACGACCCCGCTTCGGCGCGGTACGTGGAGCTCAAGCAAAAAAACGCAGGCCAGGTGGGCATCGATTCCGAGGATCATCGCCTGCCGGCTCAGACCACCACCGAAGAGCTGCTGGCGCTCGTCGACCGCTTGAATAGGGACCAGAGCGTGAGCGGCATCCTGGTGCAGCAGCCCGCGCCTCGACACATCGACATGACCCAAGTGGTGCTGGCTTTAGATCCCGTCAAGGATGTCGACGGGTTTCATCCCATCAATGCGGGTCGCGTCGCGCTCGGACTGCCGGGAGGGGTCGAACCGTGCACGCCCGCGGGCATCGTCGAGCTGCTCGATCGGGCGGGGGTGCAAATGGAAGGCGCGCATGCGGTTGTGGTCGGCCGGAGCAACCTGGTCGGCAAACCCACCGCTCTGCTGCTGCTCAAGCGCAACGCGACCGTGACGCTGTGCCACACGAGGACTCAGGACCTCGCCGGTTACACGAGCGCCGCCGACATCCTGGTCGCGGCCGCCGGCAGGGCCAACCTGATCACCAGGGACATGGTCAAGGCAGGCGCGACGGTCGTTGACGTCAGCACCAACTGGGCAGACGGGAGGCAGGTGGGCGACCTCGGCCCGCGGGTCGAGGAGGTGGCCGGCTGGTTGACCCCGAACCCGGGCGGTGTCGGCCCGATGACACGCGCGATGCTGATCAAGAACACGTACCAAGCCGAGGTGCGCCGCCGCCCCTAATCGACAATGACGGCGTGACGTACGCGGAAGCGCTGGCCTACATCTCCAAGCAGGGCCGGTTCGGGATGAAGCTGGGCACGGAACGGACGAGAGCGCTCCTCGACCGTCTCGGCCGCCCGGACCGAGGTCTCAAGGGCGCGCTCATCGCGGGCACCAACGGCAAGGGCTCGACCGGGGCCTGCCTCGCTTCGATCCTGCGCGCGGCCGGTCACGACGTGGGGTTCATGCCCAAGCCCCACCTGATCTCGTACACCGAACGGATCGAGGTCAACGGCCGTCCGATCGGCGAAGACGAGTTCGTCGAAACGCTGCAGGCCATCATGCCCGCGCTGGAGGCGATCGCCGCCGGCATGGGGCAGGCGACCGAGTTCGAGATGCTGACGGCGATGGCGCTGGCCTACCTCGCGCCCCGCACCGATCGGCTGGTCTGCGAGGTCGGTCTGGGCGGGCGCCTCGACGCCACCAATGCCCTGGACCTTGGCGTGGCGATGATCACCAACGTCGACCTGGACCACCAGAAGTACCTGGGCGACACGATCGAGCAGATCGCACACGAGAAGGCCGCCATCGTCAAGCCCGGTGACCACGTCATCACCGGTTGCGAGGGCGCGGCGCTCGAGATCGTCGAGGAGCATGCGCGGCTCGCGGCGGCGCCGATCTGGCGTCTCGGCCGCGAGATCCAGGTCGAATCGACCTCGCGTGGCTGGGACGGCCACACCCTGACCGTCACCGGCCCCGGCTTCGAGCACGCCGGCCTGGAGCTGCCGCTCGTGGGTGACTACCAGCCGGCGAATGCCGCGCTCGCCGTCGCCGCCGCGCAGCTCCTGGACGGGGCCGCCGATGACGCCGTCCGCGACGGACTGGCTTCGACGCGCTGGCCGGGCCGGCTCCAGGTGATCGGCCGGCGGCCGCGGGTCATCCTGGACGGCGGCCACAACCCGGCGGCGATGGCCAAGGCGGGAACGGCCCTCCGGCACCTCATCGGCACGGAGCGGCTGATCACCGTCTTCGCCATGCTGAGCGAGCGCGATCCGTTCCAGCTCCTGGCCGCCCTGCGAACTCTGAGCCCGGAGGCCACCGTCTTCACCGAGCCCGTGAGCGCCGGTGGGCATGCGGTGCCTGCCGAGCAGCTCGCGTCGGCCTACGGGTCGGGAGCTGAGGCGGTCCGGCCCGCGGGCGCGGCGCTCGAACACGCCAGGGAGCTGGCGGGACCCGATGGCAACGTGCTCGTGTGCGGCTCGCTGTATCTGGTCGGCGAGATCCTCGCCACGCGCGTGTAGCGAGCGGGTCTGGTAGTAATTGCGGTGGACGATGCAACCAGCGACCGGCCAAAGGTTCTACCGCGGCTCGGACCGCATGCTCGGGGGCGTTTGCTCGGGCCTGGCCGAGGGTTTCCACGTCGATCCGCTGTGGGTGCGCCTGGCTTTCGTCCTGCTCGCCTTCCTGCAGGGCATCGGTGTCGTCGTCTATCTCGCCCTGTGGCTGGTGATGCCCGAGCGCCAGGTGACAGGCGGGTCCAGCCTCGACTCCATGTCCGCCGATCTGAGGCGCGCCTGGGCGGATGTGAGAGGCCTTTTCGCGCGGCCGAGGCCCGCCCCGCCTCCACCGCCGGCGTCGCCTGAGGCCCCTGCGACCCAGGCGGTCCCGGAGACGCCGCCGGCGGCGACCACGGTGGTGACGGCCTCGGCTTCCGTGCTGCTGGGCCTCATCCTCGTCGGCTTCGGCCTGGTGTTCCTGGCCAACAACATCGGGCTGGTCAACTGGTCAGTCCTGTGGCCCGCAGGCCTGATCGCCCTCGGCATCCTTCTCCTGGTGCGCGCTCTCGCGCGGAAGCCCTAAGGCTCCCTGCGGCTCTTCGACCTCCTGAGGTCGAGCGTCCAGTCCCGCGCCGGCGAACGCAGGAATCGCGCACACAGATACGCGCTGCCCGCGATCATCGGCAAGAGAGCGATCAAGCCGAGCCCGGCCCACTGGATGCCCCCACTGACCGCCAGGCCGCTCAGCAGGACCGCGGCAAGAGCCAGGCCGCCGGCGCCGAAGAGCAGGTCCTTCGCGGATGCGATCCGGGTTGCCGGCCGTGCGTCGATCCGCGTCGCCGGCCGATCCACCGGCGGCACCGGGCGCATGTTGGCGAACAGGCCGTAGAAGACCAGGCATATCCCGGCCAGGCCGCCCAGGAGCGTGATCACCTCGGCGACGAGGCCTTCGCGTGTGTCGGCGACGCGTGTCGCGGCGACGAACGCGACGGCCACCAACGCGATGCCGACGATCAGTGACAGCCAGCGCACGCTACGCGAAGAGGCCCACAGCCGGAGTCTACGCCCAGGCCGCGATTCCAACGCGCACCTCCGCCTGCGCGCTCACGCTGACCACTCCAGGCGGGCGACGACATGAGGAAGTTTCGCCGCCGGAAAATTTCAGCGAATCCACGGCGCGGTGCTTTCGGAGACCTCCGATAGCGCATAGAATCTCTCCCCATGGTCGGTGGGGGCCTCGACTACAGCGCGCCCTTTCAGCGCGCCATCGAGCTGATCGGGAAGCGTTGGACGGGGGCGGTCGTGAAGGGGCTCATCCCCGCACCCGCTCGCTTCAACCAGCTGCTGGCCGGCATTCCCGGCATCAGCGACCGCGTCCTCACCGAGCGCTTGCGTGAGCTCGAGACTGAAGGCATCGTCGAGCGCCTCGTCGATCCAGGACCACCGGTGCGCGTGAGCTATCGACTGACGTCGCGCGGCCGCGCCCTCGAGCCCGTGCTGTCCGCGGTCGCGGCATGGGCGGACAGCTGGTTGACATCTCCCGCCGCCGCGGTGGGCTGACGGCGCGATCACCCGGGGGCGGCTGATTTCAGGCCTCAAGCACTCGGCTGATAGGCTTAACCGAATGCCGATTGGCGACTTCCTCCGCCGCCGGCCGGAGGCCCAGACATGCCAGGCTTGCGGATCGCTGCTGCCCCATGGCGCCGTCTTCTGCCCGTCATGTGGCGTGAAGGCCGATGACCCGCAAGCCGAGCCTCTCCACATCGTCGACCGAGCCACCGGCCTGTTCAACGAGCGGTTCGTCCGCCCGGTGCTCGAGGACGAGCTGGCGCGCGCGCACCGCTACCAGCGCAACCTGGGCGTGCTGCTGATCGAGGCCAACGGCGCGGGCACAGCGGACGAGACGCTCAAGACCATGGCCGCCGCCCTGGCGGGCACGGTGCGTGACGTCGACACCCCCGGTGTCGTCGGCCGCACCCCGCCGCAGCTTCTGGCGATTCTTCCGGACACCGATGTGGCGGGCACCGCCCATGCCGCCAACCGCGTCCTCTCGGCCGTCAACGAGGCGCTCAAGCAGCAGGGCGGCCAGGCCGCGGTGGGCCTGGTGTGCGTGCGTCCCGGGCAGCGTGTGCGCGCGGGCGCCGTGATCGAGAGCGCCGGCCGCTCTCTGCGTTCGGGCCGGCCCGAGATGATGGGCAAGCCCGCCTGACGCTCGAGCTCTACCTCGCGCGCCACGGGGAGACCGAGTGGAGTCTCAACGGCCGCCACACCGGGAGCACCGACCTACCGCTGACGCCTCGCGGTGAGGAAAAGGCCGCGGCGCTGCGCCCTCGACTCGCCGGCATCCATTTCGACGTCGTGTACTCGAGCCCCCTGCGGCGCGCCGCGCGCACGGCCGACCTGGCGGGTTTCCCCAATCCACGCCTGAGCTCCTTTCTGCGCGAGGTCGACTACGGCGACTACGAAGGCCTGACCTCCAAGACGATCCATGAGTCGCGCCCTGACTGGGAGCTGTACAAGGACGGCTGTCCGGGCGGTGAGACGCCGGCGCAGATCTACGCCCGAGCGCAGCAGTTCATCGCCCTGGCGGCGGGCACCACCGGCCGGGTGCTCGCGTTCGCCCACGGCCACATCCTTCGTGCGGTCGCGGTCGCGTGGTTGCGCATCGACATCTCGGCCGCCGCCAAGCTGCAGCTCGATGTCGCGACGTTGAGCGTGCTTCGCGACGATGGCCGCAACCGCGTCCTGGCGCTCTGGAACGCCCCATAGGCGGCGCGATGCCTCGACCCTGTCAGTGCTTGCGCCGCAAGGTCCACGTGCGGCTTCGCACGCCGGGAAGGCCCGCGAATACGAGGTAGGCCGACGTATCGACGTCGGCGCGGTACGTGTGGCGCTCGCCCGGGTTGATCAGAAGCATCTCCCCGGCGCCGACCTGGCCCGAATTCATGCCATCGTCGAAATTGAGCCGTCCCTCGGTGACGATCAGCGCGACGGGGATGGCGTTCCGGTGCTCAGGTACGTTCTGTCCCGGCTCCAGCCGCAAGCCGACGACGCGCATCGAGCCGCAGTCGGCGATCTGCTCGAAGCCGAATGGACGGTGCGGCGGGCCCGGGGCTGGTGCTGGCACTCTCGCCGATATCATGCCCTGGCCGCAGGCCCCACCATCTTCATGTGGACATCATCCACGCGACCGGCGTCGAAGGGGCTCGGCAGGGACGTGGGGTCGTGGTCGTCATCGACGTCCTGCGGTCCTTCACGGTCAGCGCATACGCACTTGCCGGCGGCGCCAAAGAGTGCTTGCTCGTGCCCACCGTGGCGGAGGCCCGTACCCTGGCGGCGCGCACGCCGGGAGCCGTGCTCTCAGCTGAGGAGGAGGCCTTGCCGGTGAAGGGGATCGCCATCAGCAACTCACCGACCCAGATCCACGCCGCCGCCCTCGAGGGCCGCGTGCTGATTCAGCGCTCCAGCGCCGGCGTGCCGGTCATCGCCTCAGTTCCGCCCGGGCTCGACATGTTCGCGGCCAGCCTGGTGGTGGCTCGCGCGACGGTTGCCGCCTGCATCGCGCTGAGCCCATCGGTGTTGACGCTGGTCGCCTCCGCCGATCACCCGGAGGACCATGCATGCGCCCGCTACATGGAGGCGATCATCCGCCGGCAACAGCCCGACATCGATCGACTTCTCCAACCCCTGCGCGAAAGCGCCCGCTATGCACGGGCGATCAGCGGCGCGTGGCCGGGCTTTCCTCCCACCGACCTGGACCTCGCCCTCGTTCCGGACCGCTTCGACTTTGCCATGCCCGTCGTCCATGACGGCGGCTGCCTGCGGCTGACCAAAGGCGCATCCGGCCTGAACGGCTAAGATTCGGTACGGCATCAAGGGAATCCGGTGCGAAACCGGAGCTGTCGCGCAACTGTGAGCGGGGAGCCTACGTCCGACAACGCCACTGAGTGGAGAGGTACTCGGGAAGGCGGACGGGGGCGGTGATCCGTGAGCCAGGAGACCTGAACGCCCATCTCGCGACCCGTCCGCGCGCAACGGCACGGAAGCTCCTGGCGGTCGGCTTTCAGCGGCGCGTACGGAAAAGGCTGACCGCCTGGAGGAAACACCGTGCGCAACCATCTGATTGGGGCCAGCGCGACACTGGTCCTTGCCCTGGGCGCCGTCACCGCCTGCGGCAGCTCGTCATCGACGGCTTCGGCGACCCCGACGAGCTCGTGCATCAACGCGAGCGCGCCCCACCACGCGTACGTCGTGGTCGAGCACCTTTCCGGCACGACGCTGCAAAAGTGCGTGGGCTTCAGCGGCGACACCATCGACGGCCAGGCCCTGATGGACCAGTCGGGGGTCGCCTACCAGGCCCAGGTCTTCAGCTTCGGCAAGGCCGTCTGCCAGATCGACAGCGAGCCGGCGCAGTACAGCCAGTGCTTCCCGCAGAACCAGCCCTACTGGGCGCTGTTCATCGAGACGGCGGGTGCTTGGGCCGGCGCCCAAACCGGATACACGCAGGTCAACCTGCACGACAAGGAAGCGCTCGGCTGGCATTACGTCCAGCAGTCCGCTCAGTCGCCGGCGCCCCCGCCGCTGGCCAAGGAGAGCTGAGCCGCACCGTGAACGCAAGGGCGGTGGCGGCCTGGTCGGCCGCAAGCCTCTTCATCGTCCTGGTGACCACGAACCCGGCCTACAAAGTGATGGTGCTGGCGGCGGCGCTCGCAGCGCTGGCCGCCGGCGCCGGACTGCCGCGGATGCGCGGTTTGCTCGTGGGCGTGACCCTGATCGCGGCGTTCGCCACGCTGCTGAATTTCGTCTCGGCGCATCTCGGCGCCACGGTCCTGTTCACGCTTCCTACCCAGATCCCAGGCGTCGGCGGGCCTTACACGCTCGAGGCGCTGGCATATGGGATGTCGGGGGGCATCACCATCGCCGCCGCCATCGCGGCCGCCGCCCCGTTCTCGCTGATGCTCGCCTCCTACGAGGTCATGGACGCGTTACCGGCCGCGCTGTCGCGCACCGGTGCCGCCATCGCCGCCTCCCTCAACCTCGTCCCTGCGGTGGCGGCGTCTTTCGTGCAGGTCAGCGAGGCGCAACGCTTGCGCGGATGGCGGCCGCGCGGCCCTCGTTCGTGGGCCGAGGTCGTCGTCCCTGTGGTGCTCACCAGCGTCGAGGGATCGATCCAGCTGGCCGAGTCGATGGAGGCTCGAGGTTTTGGCTCCGGGCCGCGGACCGCGGTCAAATCGACGCGCCTGCGGAGATCCGACTGGGTCCTGGTCGCCGCCTCGGCTTTTGCGCTCGCCATCTTCGTGCTCGCCCGCGCCGCCGGCTGGGCCGCCGACTGGTTTGCATACCCGACGCTCGCATTCCCGGCGATCGACATCCGGCCGCTGGCGGCCTGCCTGCTTCTCTTCACTCCGGTGCTGGTGTGGCGGTCGCGCGCTTAAGCCGCCTGTCGTACTGGTACCCGGCCGCGGCAGGTGCGGCGCTGCGCGAGGTGAGCCTGGCGCTCGAAGGCGGGTTGACGGTGGTGGCCGGGTCATCCGGCGGCGGCAAGTCGACATTGCTCCGCGTTCTCAACGGCCTCGTCCCACACTTCCACGGCGGTCGCATCGCGGGCACAGCCGAGGTCGCGGGCATGAACATCATCGAAACCCCCACCCGCCGGCTGGCGCGCACCGTGGGCTTCGTGTTCCAGGATCCGGAGCTGCAGACCGTGTACGACGCCGTCGACCGTGAGGTCGCGTTCGGGCTCGAAAACATCGGGATGCCGCCCCGCGAGATGGCCGGGCGCGTCGACGAAGCTCTGCATGCGGCGGGTGTGTCGCACCTGGCGGGGCGCAGCGTCAGGACCCTCAGCGGCGGTGAACGCCAGCGCGTGGCCCTGGCCTCGGCCCTGGCCATGAGGCCTCAGCTGGTGGTGCTCGACGAGCCCACTTCTCAGCTGGACCCCGACGGCGCGGCGATGGTGCTCGAGGCCGCCACCAGCCTGGCCGGGCGCGGCTGCGCGGTCGTCATCTCGGAGCACCGGCTCGAGCCGCTGCTGAGGGTTGCGTCCGCGCTCATCCGGGTCGAAGAGGGCCGGGCCGAGCCGGCGGATCCCGCGTCGTGGACCCTGCCTGCCGCGCCGGTCGCGCCTGGACGGCGCACCGGCCGCCGAGCCGAGGCCTGGTCGCTCGCCGGTGTCAGCGCCGGGTTCGCCGGGCATGTGGTCCTGGACGGCGTCAACCTGGCCGGAGCCGCGGGCGAGGTGGTGGCGCTCAGCGGGCCGAACGGCGGCGGCAAGACGACCCTGCTGCGGTTGATCGCCGGCGCTTTGCCGCCGCTGGCCGGACGGGTCGAACGGCGGCCTGGCCGCATCGCCTACCTGCCGCAGAACCCGACCGCGCTGCTCCACCGCCCGACGGTGCGCGCCGAGGTCAGGCTCACGCTCCGACGGGCTGAAGAGTCCGAGGTCCCCGAGGCGGTTCTTCAGGAGCTCGGCCTGCTGGCGGTCGCCGACCGCTACCCTCGCGACCTCTCGTGCGGGGAGCGCCAGCGGGCGGCACTCGCCGCCGTGCTGCCGGGGCGGCCCGACCTGGTCCTGCTGGACGAGCCAACGCGCGGGATGGATGCCGCCGCCCGCGCCGCGCTGGTCCGGCTCGTGGCCCGGCTGCGCGACGCGGGGTCAGCTGTCGTGCTGGCGACTCACGACGCCCATCTGCGGACCGCGCTGGCCGATCGCGTGGTCACCGTCGCCGGCGGCGGGATCACGGAGATGACGCCGGGGGCGGTGAGGGCGTGAGGCGCGAGCTCCCGGTGGGCCTGGTGTCGCTCGTGGGCCTGGCCCTCTTCTGCTGGCCGTTTTTCGGCAGCGGGCTGCCGGCCGGCACGCCGGCCTGGACTCTGAGCCTGGCCTGCGTCGCGGGCCTGTTCCTGGTGGAGGCCGGGACGCGTCAGCTGGATTCGCGCGCCGTGGCCCTGCTGGCCGCGATCGCGGCCATCGACACGGCGCTGCGGCTGGCGGTGATCGAGGGCATCGGCGGCTTCAGCCCGATCTATTTCCTGGTGCTGTGCGCCGGCTTCGTCTTCGGCACCTCGTTCGGCTTCCTGGCCGGAGCGCTGTCGATCCTGGTCTCGGCGCTCGCGGGCGGCGGCATGGGGCCGTGGGTGCCGTACCAGGTGTTCGCGGTCGGCTGGGTCGGGGTTGCGGCCGGGCTGGGCGGACGCTGGGCGCGCCCTCACCACCGCACGCCGGGCTGGCGTGAGGTCGTCGTCCTGGCGGCGGTCGGCGCGATCATGGGCTGGGTCGTCGGGGCTCTGCTCGACATCACCGACTGGATCCCGGTCTACCGCGGCAATCCAAGCCTGGGCTGGCTGCCGGGGATGGCGCCGGCGACGGCGTGGCTTCACTTCGGCCGCTTCTACGTGCTCACGTCCCTCGCGTACGACACGTTTCGCGCCGCCGGCAACGTGGCCATGGTGCTGGCGCTGGGAGCGCCGGTGCTGGCCGCCCTGATGCGCCTGCGGGCCCGCCTGACCTTCGAGGTCGTGCCCTCCTGAAGCTCAGAGGGTTGCGCGGCGGGGTTTGAAAGGCCGGCCGGAAGGCCGCCGATCAGCGTGTCGCGGATGCGGCGAGTTCGGCGAGGCTCGCTCCGAGGACCCGGTTGAAGGCGGGAAACGGGTGGATGACGTCGGCCAGCGCCGCCAGCGGCGTGCCCTGCTTGATCGCGAGCACCAGCTCGCCCACGATCTCTCCCGCCCGCGGCGTGACCAGGGTGGCGCCGACGAGCACCCCGCGCTTGCGGTCGGCCACCAGCTTCAGGCTGCCCCCGTGGAAGTCGTGGATGTAGCCTCGCGCCGTCTCGGCCGGATCGGTCGTGGCCGTCAGGACGTCGATGCCCCGCTCGCGAGCCGCCGTCTCCGACAGGCCGACCGACGCCACCTCGGGATCGGTGTAGGTCACGCGCGGCACGGCTTTGTGGTCGGCCTTCGCGTTCTCGCCGCGCAACCGGCGCGCCACGATCTGGCCGTGGTAGTACGCGAGGTGGGTGAAGCCGCCGAGGCCGGTGATGTCGCCGGCGCCGAACACACCCGCGTGAGCCTCCAGCGTGGCCGGGTCCACCTTCAGCCAGCCGCGATCGGTGCGCGGGAGGCCGGCGCCATGCCACGCCTCGAAGTTGGCACGGCGACCGGTGGCCACCAGCAGCCGTTGGGCGGAGACGATCGCGCCTGAATTCAGGTGGACCACCACCCCCGAATCGCTCTTTTCGACCCCCACGCAGGCATCGCCGACGGTCAGCGCCATGCCGTCCGCCTCCAGGTGAGGACGCAGAGCCGCTCCGGCTTCCGGCTCTTCGAGGCCCAGGAACGCCGGCGCGGCCTCGATGACGGTGACCTTGGAACCGAAGCGCGCGAACGCCTGGCCGAGCTCGATGCCGACGGCGCCACCGCCGAGGACCGCGAGCGAGCTCGGCAGCTCGCGTGGGACAGCTGCCTGGCGGCTGGTCCAGTAATCGACCGTGTCCAGGCCGTGAATCGGGGGGATCGATGCGGTGCCGCCGTTGGCGATCACGATCGCGCGGCGCGCGACGATCTGATCGCCGCCGACCTCGACCGTGCGCAGGTCCACGAGCTTGCCTTCGCCACGAAAAAGCCTGGCTCCTGTTGCTTCCAGGGCGGCGGCAGGACGGGTGTCGTCGAGGTCGCGAGCCATCCAGGACACGCGCTTGGCGATCTTGGGGAAGTCGAGGTCCCATTCCACGCGCGAAGCGGCGAGGTTGCGAGCGCGACCCGCCTCGGTGAGCGTTTCGCCAGAGCGCAGCAGCGTCTTGGAAGGCACGCAGCCCCAGTAGGGGCACTCGCCTCCGACCAGTTCGCGCTCGATGACCGCGAGCGTGAGGCCGCTGCCCTGAAGCCCGCCCGCGATCGCCTCGCCGGCGACCCCACCGCCCAGGCACACGACGTCAAACTCCTGTGGCAACCGATTCACCTTCCTCTGCGCTCGCGCGCCGCAACGAGGCCAACAGCGATGTGGCCGTGAAGGTCCCCACGTAGCGTTCGCCGTCGAAAACGGCCGCGTGCTCGGTCGGGCTCGTCAGGGCTGCGGCGAACGCCTCGGTGAGGGTGCTGGTCAGCGGCACGCGCGGCTCGCCGTCCACCGGGCCGGCCGCCGGGTGGCCCAGCGTCTGCGGGTCGATCAGCACCACCGACATCCGGCGTACCAGCAGTTCACGACCGAGGAACTCGGCGACGTACTCGCTCGCCGGCCGGGTCAGCACCGCTTCAGGCGTGTCGTACTGGGCGATCTGAGCCTGCATCCTGAGCAGGCAGATGCGATCTCCCAGCAGCATCGCCTCGTCGATGTCGTGCGTGACGAACACCACCGTCTTGCGCATCGAGCGCTGGATGCTGATGAACTCGTGCTGCAGGCGCTCGCGCGTGATGCGGTCCACGGCGCCGAAGGGCTCGTCCATGAGCAGGATCGGCGGGTCCGCGCCCAATGCCCGGGCGAAACCCACGCGCTGCCGTTGGCCTCCTGACAGCTGATGCGGATATCGGTCACGGTACACGGCCGGGTCGAGCCCGACCAGCTGGAGGAGCTCCTCGATGCGGGCCTTGATCCGCGGCTTGTCCCACTCCCACAGACGCGGCACGGTGCCGACGTTGTCGCCCACCGTCATATGCGGGAAGAGCCCGGTGTGCTGGATGACGTAGCCCATCTTGAGGCGCAGCTGGGCCGGGTCCACCCCCTGGACGTCCTCCCCGTCGATCAGGATCCGGCCTCGGTCGGGATCGATGAGCCGGTTGATCATCCGCAGCGTCGTCGTCTTGCCGCAGCCCGAGGGGCCGATCAGGACGCACGTCTGGCCGCCGGGGATGTCCAGGGTCAGGTCACGTACCGCGTTGGAGCCCCCGGCGAACCCCTTGCTCACGTTCTCCAGGCGGATCACGGCTCGTTTACCGTAATCGAATGCCGATGGGGCCATTCCTGGAGGTCGTCGACCCCTGGATCAACTGGGACTGGCTCGGGACGCACGTCCCGCTGTTCCTGGATGCGCTCCAGCAGCACATCGCTCTCACGCTGGTCGCGGTCGCCGGCGGGCTTGCGATCTCGCTTCCGCTCGGTATCGCCGCCCACCGATGGCGTGCGCTGAGAAACCCGGTGCTGACCGTGTTCGGCATCTTTTACACGATTCCCTCGATCGCGCTGTTCGCCCTGCTCGTCCCCTACACCGGGCTCACCGCGGTCACCGCCGAGATCGGCCTGGTCGGCTACACCGTGCTGATCCTGGTGCGCAACGTGGTCGTCGGCCTGGAGGCCGTCCCGCCGGAGGTCCTCGACGCGGCCGACGGTATGGGCTACCGCCCGCTGGCGCGGCTGATCCGGATCGAGCTGCCTCTCGCGCTGCCCGCGGTCATGGCCGGAATCCGGATCGCCACCGTGACCACGATCGGGCTGGTGACGATCACCGCCGTGATCGGGCTTGGCGGCCTCGGACAGCTCATCCTCCGAGGCCTGATCGAAAACTTCCACACCCCGCTCGTGGTGGCCACGGTGCTCTCGATCGTCCTGGCGCTGGTGGCCGACCTCACGCTGGCCGGCGCCCAGCGGCTGGTCGTGCCTTGGTCGCGCGGAGTCGAGCGATGACAGTGCTGGAGGCGGTCGCCCGGTGGCTCGCCGATCCCGCCCACTGGGCCGGCTCCGACGGCATCCCGCGCCGGCTGAGCGAGCACGTGCAGCTATCGGCCGAGTCGGTGGTCATCGGCGCCTTGATCGCCCTGCCGATCGGCGTCGCCCTCGGCCATTACGGCCGGTTCGGCAACCTGGCGATGAACGTCTCCAACGTCGGCCGGGCGGTGCCCTCCTTCGGCGTGCTTGTGATCGCCTTCCAGGCTTTCGGGTTGGGCGATCTGCCGATCGTCCTGGCGCTCACCGCGCTCGCTGTTCCGCCGATGCTCACCAACAGCTACGTCGCCCTGCGCGAGGTGGATCCCGACATCAAGGAGGCGGCGCGTGCGATGGGTTACCGCGAGCTCGCCCAGGTCATGCGGGTGGAGTTACCGCTGGCGATCCCTCTGATCATGGCCGGGATTCGAACTTCAGCCGTCCAGGTGGTGGCCACGGCCACGCTGGCGGCGATCATCGCCGGCGGCGGCTTCGGGCGCTACATCATCGACGGGCTCGCCCAGCAGGACTACACCAAGCTGTTCGCCGGTGCGGTCTTGGTGGGCCTGCTGGCTCTCGGCACCGAGGGCTCGCTGTCGGCGTTGGAGCGCCTCTTGGTGCCAAGGGGCATTCGACTCCTCAAGGCACCCGAGCGTGCCACCACGTTCAAAACGGCCTAACTTGGAAGCATCGGGCCGCGGCGGCGGTTGGATCGACGAGCCGCTGTGTGCAAGGAGATGAATTTGATGAACCGGAAACCAGGTCTTGGGCGGTTGCTCGCCGCCGCCGCTCTGATCGTGACCGCGGCCGCCGCCTGTGGCGGCAGCAGCGCCCCGAGCAACATTGCCAAAGGGACGGTCAACGTCGCCGGCTTCAACTTCCCGGAGAGCAGCGTCCTGGCCGAGCTCTACGGTCAGGCGCTGGCGCATGACGGCTATACGGTCAACTACAAGCTCCTGTTGGGCACGCGTGAGGTCCTCGCCCCGGCGCTCAAGAACGGCCAGGTGGACCTGTACGCGGGCTATGTCGCCAGCGACCTCGAGTTCTACGACAACAAGGCCGGTGAGGCCACCGGCGATGCGACGGCGTCTACGGCCAAGCTCAACTCGCACCTCCAGTCTCTCGGCCTGGTCGCCCTCCAACCGTCGGGCGCCGTCGACCAGGACGCGTTTGCGGTGACCAAGGACACCGCCACCAAGTACCAGCTGACCAAGCTGTCCGACCTCGCCCCCGTCGGGAGCCAGCTGGTCCTCGGCGCCGGGCCTGAGTGCCCGACCCGGCCCTACTGCCTGCTCGGCCTGCAGAGCACCTATGGCATCCACTTCAAGGACTTCAAGGCTCTGGACACCGACGGCCCGGCGACGCGTGCGGCGTTCAAGAACGGCAGCATCCAGGTCGGCCTGGTCTTCAGCAGCGACGCGGACCTGACGTCCCTCGGCCTTGTCGTGCTCGCGGACGACAAGCATCTCGAGGCCGCCGACAACGTCATCCCCATCGTTCGCCAGAGCGTGGCCACCGACGAGGTGAAGAAGGTGCTCAACAACATCAGCGCCAAGCTGACGACCACGGACCTGGTGGCCATGAACGCGAAGGTCGAGCTCGAGCACCAGGACGCGGACGCCGTCGCCAAGGCCTACCTCCAGCAGCACAACTACTTCAGCTGAGCTCGGAGCGGAGGGAGCGAGAGGCCGCCTCTCCTCGGGGGGAGGCGCCCTAGTTGAGGCTCGCTAGGGCAGGCGGTTCACCCAGTCCGGCGTCGAGTACTTCGACGCCACCAGCCGGTCGGCCGCCGCCAGCTCCTCGGCCGATGCCTCGGCCTCGTGCGTATGGAACTCGCCGGCGAATCGCCGCTGGAGCCTTGCCCCCACCTGGGAGCATGACAGCGACGTGAACCAGGACAGCGGTGACACCGGCTTTTCGGCGCTTCGAATGCCGCGCTCCGCCATGCGTTCGCGACCGATCCTGATCAGCCGCGGCACGAGCTCGACCTCCATCGAGTGGGCGATGGTCGTGTGGTGGAGGATGAAGCCACGCCGGCGCGCCTGCGCCGCGCCCGCGATCTTCCCGCGCGGCGAGATGATGTCGTTGATCTCGCGATAGCTCGCGGGCACGCCGAGCTCGACGAAGCAGCGCACGGCCCAGTCGTCGAGCAGCGCGTAGGACTGGCGAAACGAGATGCCGGCCGCCACCGATTCCGGCAGGTAGAGCGAGTAGGTGATGGTCCGGCCCGGCTCGCAGAGCATCGTGCCGCCGCCGCTCATGCGCCGCGTGACCACGAATCCCAGGGCGCGGGCGGCGACCGCATCCACCTCGTTGATCACCGACTGATGCGAGCCGATGACCAGCGCAGGTTCGATCCACTCCCAAAGGCGCAGCGCCGGGCGCCGCTCACCGGCGATCACGCGCTCGAGCAGCACCTCGTCGAGGGCCATGTGCATGTGCGCGGGATGGGGCGACGAAGGGATCAGATCCCACTCCAGCTCGTGCATGCAGTCCACAGCCACGCCTCTGCCAGTATGTCGGCTGACGTGCATCGACGAACCCTGTGGACGCTTTACACCTGCAACCTGCTGACCGCGGTCGGCGTGTGGTTCTTCTTGCCCCTGCTACCGATTTTTCTCGGCCGCAGGGGGGGTTCGGCCGCGCTCGTCGGCGCGGTGTTCGCCGCCGGTCTTCTTGCCAACGCGGCGATGCGCTACCCGGCGGGCTGGGCGGCCGACCGCTTCGGCACGCGTCCGGTGATGGTGGTGTCGCTGGCCGCGTACGCGCTCCTCTTCCTCGCCTACCTGCTGCCGCTGCCCGTGCCGGCCTTCGTCGTCCTCCGCTTTCTCCACGGTGGGGCGGGCGGCGCGTTCTGGCCCGCCGCCAACGGTCTGCTGGCCGAGGTCACTCAGCCCGGCGAGCGGGGCCGCGCCTATGGCGTCATGCAGTCGACCAACACCGCGGGCATGCTCGTCGGGCCGGCAATCGGAGGGTTCATCGCCCTGTTCGACCTCGGAGTCGTGTTCGTGGTGGCCGCGCTCGCATGCGCTCTGGCGGCAGCCGCCATCGCGACCCTGCCCAACGCCCACGTGGCGTCCAGGCCGGAAGCGCCGCTACCGGCCAGGCGCATCGTCCGGTCGTTGCTCCCTCTGCTGCTTCTGGGCGCCGGGACGTCGTACATGATCGGGACGTTCGACACGATCTGGCCGCTTTACATGACCCACCGCGGCGGCACGACGCTCGCCGTGGGCATATCGTTCGCGGCTTTCGCGCTGCCCGCCACGCTCGTCAGCGCGCAGGCCGGAGCGCTCGGCGATCGGTTCGGAGCCCGCCGGCTGGTCGTCGTCGCCCTGATCGGGACGGCCTTCTTCGCGGCCCTCTACCCGTTCGTGACGTCCGTGCCGTGGCTGATCGGCCTGGGTGTGATCGAGGGCATGTTCACCATCTCGGGCGGGCCCAGCCTCATCGCCGAAGTCAGCCGGTCCGCCGAACCGGGCCACCAGGGCCGCACCCAGGGCGTCTACCAGACTGTGCAGACGGCCGTCCAGATCGCCGGCGCGCTCGCCGGCGGAGCGTTGTTCGCGGCCCACCCCACCTTGGCGTTCATCGCCGTCTCCGCCGTCTGCCTGGTGGCGGTGGGCATCACGCTGATGCCTCGAGCGGCGCCCACTCATCCCGCGACCGAGGCGGCCCGACCCTAGCCGCAGGCGGTCGAAGCGGCCGCCAAGCCGGTGCGGATCGTGCGTTGTCTAGTAGCGGACGTACTCCAGGCGCCGCCAGCCGTACGACACCTCCTCCACGGTCGCCGGGCCGATCGTGATCGGCTGCGAGCGCACGTATTCGCCGCCCAATCGTTCGTAGAAGAGCCTGGCCGGCCGGTTGTCGCGCAGCACCCAGACGATCATGTCCTCGAACCCCATCTCGCGCAGGCCTCCGACGACCGCACGCACGAGCTCCCGGCCGTGGCCGCGCCGCTGCGCCATGTCGAGGACGTAGATCGCATACAGTTCACCGCCAAAGCCGCTCTCGCCCGCCCGCTCGCGGCCGCCGGACGCGAACCCGACCACTCCGCCGTCTTCTTCCACCACGTACACGCGGTTCGAGCCTTCGCCGATGACGCGCCTCCACCTGTCGGCGTAGCCCGACTCGCTGAGCGAGGCGAGGAAGTCGTCGGGCAGCTGGCCGTCATACGTCGTGCGCCAGGTGGCGACGTGAACCCGCGCGATCGCGGCCGCGTCGGCGAGCGTGGCCGGTCGAGTCATCTGACTCCACAATCTATTCCTGGCAGCCTGAAAACCGCGGCGTCCCGATCGGCACCGATGGCACCGCTGGAATCGGAAGCCTTCTCAGGCCTTGACGTAGGCGATCACCGCTCGAGCCTCCGCGACCACCTGACCCCCCTCCCGCTCCCTGTGGAGCCCGGGGAGGGCTCGGACACGGTCGGGCTCACGTCTGGATTCAGGCACCGGCGGAGCAGAAGGTTAATCTCTGAGCGTTGATCGCTCAACGAATTCGTCCCCTTTCCGGCCTGAAGAGGTCCGGCGGACGCCCCGGTCATCGGCTCGCCCTGTCGCCCGCGTGCTGGGGCGTGAGCGAAGTGGCCGGCTGGGGTCACCAGCTCGATGCCGAGCGCGTGCTGTCCGAGGTGGCGGCGGTCGGCGACGGTGCGGTGACGGCCGGCCCGCCGGGGTTCCTCCCCGACAGGAGTGATCAGGCGAGGCCGCTGCTGAAGCGCCACCGCCTCCGCATGGTCGCCGGGCAGGTGCACGCGATCCTGCATCACCACGACATCCGCGGCCCGGAGCTGGCGCACATCGACGGCCACGCCCGCTGGCTCGCCGCGCTGGGAGCCGACACGCTGATCCTGTCGGCGATCCCGCACCGGAGTGTGGAAATCGAGCGTGGGGTCGTGCTGTCGAACGCCGAATGGGCCCATCTGCTGCATCTGATCGGGTCGGTGCAGCACGTGTGCGCCCGCCACCGGCTGCAGCTTGCCGTCCAGCCGAGGTTCGGAAGCATCATCCAGGGGCCGTCTGACATCGAGCGCCTGCTGGTCGGATCCGAGGCCGGGCTTTGCCTCGACGTCGGTCATCTGATCATGGCCGGCGCCGATCCGCTGGAGGTGCTGGAGCTGGCGGGCGGCCGCATCCGGCACGTCCACCTCAACGACATCGACCGTGACCTGGCGGCGCAGGTTCGCGACCACGGCCACGACTACGGCGAGGCGGTCGGCCAGTACCTTTACAGGCCGCTCGGCGAGGGCGATGCCGGCGTGGGCCGCATCGTCGAAGCGCTGCGCGGTCACGGGTACAAGGGCTGGTACACCCTGGAGCAGGAAACCAGGCTGGACTCCGCCGACGACCGCCCCCTCGGCCGCATCAGCCGCTCGCTGGAGTACCTGCTGCCGCTCCTGTCCTAGCGCGTCAGATCCGGCGCCCCGTCCCCGCCCAGTAGGGCTCACGCAGCCTCCGCTTGAGCAGCTTGCCCGCCGCATCGCGCGGCAGCGCGTCGACGAAATCAATCGATCGCGGCTTTTTGTAGCCCGCCAGCCGCTGGCCGCAGAAAACGATCAGGTCGGCTTCGGAGGCCGATGCACCGGCCCGGAGCTGCACCACCGCCTTCACGGACTCGCCCCACCGCTTGTCCGGGACGCCGATGACAGCGGCGTCCATCACCGCGGGATGCGCGTGCAAGACCGCCTCCACCTCCGCCGGGTAGATGTTGACGCCACCCGAGATGACCATGTCCACGCGCCGGTCGCAGATGAAGTAGTAGCCCTCGCCGTCCCTGTAGGCGACGTCGCCGACGGAGAAAAACCCGTCGTGTAGGCTCTGCTCCGTCGCCTCGGGCCGGTGGTAGTACTCCGCCAGCCACGTGTTGCGAACCATGAACTCGCCGGGCTCGCCGTCAGGGACCTCCCTGCCGTCGTCGCCCACCAGGCGGATCTCCTGGCCGGGCACGGCGGTGCCGCACGAACCGGGCTTGCGCAGCTGGTCCTCGGGCCGCAGCACGGTGTTGATGCCCGTCTCGGTGGCGCCGTAGAACTCCCACAACACTTGGCCGAACGTGGCTTCGGCGTGGGCTTTGAGCGCATGCGGGCACGGGGCCGCGCCCAGGAGCAGGGCGCGCAGCGAGGAGACGTTTCGCGGCCGTCTCTCCTGCGCCTCGATGAGGCGTTGCAGGAGCGTGGGCGCCATGAACGTGGTCGTCACGCGATGGCGTTCGATCAGGTCGAGAGCCTCCTCCGCGTCGAATCTCGGCTGCACCACGACCGTCGCGCCGAGCACCTGATGGAGGGCCGAGAAGAGAGAGACGGCGCTGTGATAGCCAGGGCCGCACATCAGGTGGACGTCCGATTGGCTCAGCGCGAAGATCGAGATGACCTGCAGCACGTTCTCGACGTTCACCCCATTTGGACGCCACGCTCCCTTGGGGTGACCGGTGGTGCCGGACGTGTAGATCATCGAGGCGCCGAGCCCGCCGGCCACCGCAGCCTCGGGCGCCTGGTCCGAGGCGCCTTCCGTCAGGGCGCGATACGAGAGCCAGCCCGCGGGCGCCTGCTCCCCGGCGGCGACGAAGCGGAGATCACCATCGATCTCGGCTCGGGCTGAATCGACCACTTCCACGTGGTCGGGCCCGGCGGCCACCACCCTGGCCCCCGAGTCGTTGATCAGGTAGGCGACCTCAGAGCCGCGCAGCCGGTAGTTCACGGGCACGAAGATCAGGTCCACGCGACGCAGGCCGTGGCCGATCTCGAAGTTCTCGATCGAGTTGAAGGTCATGACGGCGACCCGGTCCTGGGCCCTGCACCCCAGGCCCCGGAATGCGTGGGCCGCCTGGTTGGCGCGCCTGTCCAGGGTCGCGAAGTCGATGGACCTTCCGCCGCAGATGATCGCGGCCTTGGTCGGTATGGTCTGGGCGTGGCTCCCGAGGAAGTCGAAGTCGGCCACGCCGCCAATCCTAAGCGCCGCCCTCGCCGCCGTACGCCCTCAGGGCGAAGGCGTCGGCTTCGCCTCCGAACATGGCGTGCCGGCTGCCAACCCGAAGGTCGAGGGCATCGGGGGCACGCTGCCCGTGATCACCACCCGGTACCGGAAGCACGCGCCGAGCAGCTCCCAGCTGGTCGACGGCGCCCAGTGATGAAAGACCACCCCCGCCGCCAGCGGCGGGTACTGCTGCAGCACCGCCGGGGTGGCATCGGCGATGGATGAGATCGGCGACGGCTGGGTCGAATCCCACTGCCACAGGTACACCTTGGTCAGCGGTCGAGCCTCCGGTGTATCGGCCGCGGCCGGGAGCTTGGTCGCCTCGAGCAGCGCGTCGACCAACGCCTGCGGGCCGGGGCCGGCCTTGACCAGCGCAAACGTCCTGGTGGGCATCGGGCCCGACCAGTCGACTCCCATCACGGCGCCTCCGGTCAGATAGCGGTTGGCGGGCGGCGTGCCGTCCGATGCCGAAGCGCTGTACACCTCGAGCTCGCCATTGACCGCCACCGCCAGGAGCTTGGCGTCGGGGCTCCACGCGAGCCCATCCACGTGCGGCAGCTTGGAGTTGATGTGCCGTGGCGCGGTAGCCGGATGCGGCGGCGGCGACGAGGGCGAGCCGCTCGGCGCCCCCGTGCCTGCGGCCGAGCTGGGCGGCGCCGGCGGCAGCCCCGAGTTGATCGGCTCGATCACGGCGCCGTGATCGGGCAGCGACACCGCCGCCATCGTGCCGTCGGCCGAGATGGCGATCGGGCCGTCGTCCGGTCCCAGGGGCAGAGGGAATGGATTCAGGACTCCGGCATCCGCGTTGAGCCAGTACCACGCGCCGGTGCCGAATGCGCGGACGGCGATTAGACCGGAATCGCCGGGAGCCGCCCCCTGGGTGAAGAACGCCGCCTGGGCCGGCGGTCTGGACAGCACCTTCAGCGCCCCGACCGGCTGCGTGAGGTCGAGCGCGTCGACCTCATAGCTGGCACAGCAGCCGAGGGTCAGCGCCAGGTAGTGCGCGTTGGCGACCAGCCCGAGCGGACCCTCGCTCTGGGCGTCCGGCGAGGCGGCCAGGGGCTCGACGACGCCGGTGAACGGGTCGACCCGGAACAGCCAGTCGTACGGGACCACGCCCGCGGTGGTGCGGCGCTCCGCCGGCCGGTCGTCGTGAATGGTGAAGTACAGGACGGGGTAGGGCACGCCGGGCGCGGGAGCCCACACCGGTCCCGCCACCCGGAAAGCGCCGCCGGCGGGCAGGGGAGCGACGATGGCGGCCTTACCGGTGGCCGGGTCCAGGACGCCGATCCCCTGGCCGGCCACGTACGCGATCAGACCCTTCGACAGGCCGCCGGATATGGGGGTCGGTGAGTGGACGGCGGTCTGCGTTCCACCGCCGCAGGCAGCCGCCAGGAGCACAGCCGCGGCCAGCCCGCCCAGGCTTCTGGCCGCACGCTTTGGAGTCTCAGACTTGGGCAAGTACCCTGCCGATGTTATCGCCACCGGTGTTACCCGGACCCGGCCGGGCCCGTTGCGTATTCGGAGATGAGAAGCCTGCTGGCGGCGCCGCTCGCCGCGCTCGTCCTGGCCGCCTGTGGCGGCGCGGCCACCGGTTCGGGCGCCGGTCCGAGCCCCACCCCGAGCGTGGCTCCGGGGCCTGGGTTCGACCTGGCGGTCACCGAAAGAGATCCATCGGCGACCATGCGGGTCGGCCAGAAGATCGAGGTCGTGTTGCATGCGTACAGCGGGATGACGGACTGGAGCCATGTCGCCTCCAGCGACACGTCGATCCTGGAACCCACGGTGAACCCCGCCGCCACCGCCGTCCGCGGCGTCACCCTCGCCGGCTTCAAAGCCGTGGCGCCGGGCCAGGCCGAGATCACCGCCGGCGCGGGTCCGCGCTGCTCTCCCGCTCAGGCCTGTCCGATGTACGTGCTGCAGGTCGCGATCAAGGTCACGGTCACGGCCTAAGAATGCGCGCCGCGAATCGCGGCGGCGATCGTCTCCAGCGCGGGGCGGCCGGGCGGGCTGCTGTAGGAGTCGGGGAAGGTGAGGCCGAAGCCGTCGTTCGGATAGCGTGGGATGACGTGGACGTGAAAATGAGGCACGTCCTGGAAGGCGACCTCCCCATCGGCGACGAAGAGGTTGACGCCGCTGGCGCCGAGCGTGTTTCGCACCACCGACGCCAGATGACGAGCGACCCAAAAGGCCCGCATCGCCACCGTCTCGTCGAGGTCGGACATCAGCACCGCGTGTTCACGCGGCACGACCAGCATGTGGCCCTGCGTGATCGGCTGGATGTCCATGAACGCGACGACGGTGTCGTCCTCATGGGTGAAGCTGGCCGGCAACCCCCGCCTCAGGATCTCGCAGAAGACGCACTCGTCGGTCAATTGGCAGCGCGAAGCTTAAAGGGAAGAGCCGCTGCCCGACTCCGGCTCCGCCGGCGGCTCCAGGGGGGCCGCGGTCGCGGAGGTGGTGAGGTGGTGCTCGACCGGCTCGAGAGCCGCTGAGCGCTCCTCACTGCCGTTGACGCCGGCGGCGGTGACCGAATCCACCGGCTCCGAACCATCGGGTGCGGTGACCGCCTCGCCGTTCACCGGTCCGTCGGCCGGGGTCCGCTGCCCGCGGCGGCGGCGCCGGGTGCGCCTGTCTCCGCGGTGGGGTCGCGAGAGTCGCTGGACCTGCGAGCGGATGCCGACGCGCTGGCAGGCGGTGACGACCGCGCCCACGCCGGCCACCAGCCCCTCCTTCTTGGCGTGCTCGAAGAGCGGACCGAACAACTCGGGCGCGCCCCCGATCACGGTCTTGGAGTCGCCGACGATGACGAGCAGCTTCTTGGCTCGGGAGATGGCCACGTTGACGCGGTTGGGGTCGTTGAGGAAGCCGATCGCGGCGCGGTCGTTCGAGCGGACCAGCGAAAGGATCACGCCGTCCGACTCGCGGCCCTCGAACGCGTCCACCGACTCGATGTCGTCCGGCGGCACGATGCCCTTGAGCGCCGATTGGAGGCGGTTGACCTGCGAGTTGTACATGGCGATGACCGCGAGCTTGGCCTTGCGAACCCGGCGCCGGATGATCGAGGTGATGTCCTTGCAGAGCGCGACCTCGAACTCATTGGCGACGGATCGCTGCGCGTCGCGGTATTCGTCCTGGGCGCCGGTGTCGACCCAGACGAGCTCGCGATCGAACGGCCACGGCAGCGGCATGCGCGGATGCGGCGCTTCGTGGATGAGCTTGCCGCCGTAGAACAGGTCCGAGACGGCCCGGCCGATCGGCTCGCGCATCCGGTACTGGCGCGGCAGCATGATCCTCGATCCCGCCGGGACCTTGTCCCAGATCCAGCCGTAGAAGCTGGCGTCGCGCACGACCTCGTCGAGCGGCTGCTCGATCTTGAACGTGGAGGCCGCCTCCTCCATCACGGGCGGCAGCTGGTTGAGGTCGCCGATCATCACCCACCGCTTGGCGAGCGGCATCAGAGCTAGGGCCTCGTTGGCGCGCACCTTGTTGGCCTCGTCGAGGATGAGCCAGTCGAACACCTTGAACCGAAGCCGCGAGTCGATGGCGAGGCGGTTGCACGTGCCCGCGACCAGGTTGTAGGGCTCGAGGTCGTCGCCTTCGACGAGAGTCGGGCGCAGGCGGCGCGGCACCTTGCCCGGCTCGGCGATGCGGGCCTGGCGGACGTGGGAGAAGCCGAGCAATCGCTCCTGCCCGGTGTCGACCGCGTCGTTGGAATGCGATGACAGGAGGATCGACGACCCCGGGTTCTTCCCGAGGATGCGCCGGATCGACTCGACGATGGCGGTGGTCTTCCCGGTGCCGGGCGGTCCCTGGATGAGGTAGAGCTGGCCGGGGCGCATGCCCATGACGCGGGCCACGGCCTCCGCCTGCTCCTCGTTCGGGTCGGGCAGGTGATGCGCTTTCTTGCCGTCGAGCGGCACCTGCGGCGGGCTGCCCAGCCAGCCGGTGTCGGCGAGCTCGGCGGCGAGGGCTCCGGAGCGCGGGCTTCCGATCTGCAGCTGGCGGATGACGGAGCGCTGGGCCTCGAACATCTCGACGCTCGCCGTCGGCAGCACGATGCCCTCGTCGGGCAGCGGGTCGTAGCGGCGGAAGCTGACCCAGAGGTTGGAGCCCTGGATGCGGTCGAGGGACATCCCGCGGTATTCGGGGAAGCCGGCCGAGCGCACTGTCAGCGAGTCGATGCCGCGGTATATGCGGCCGTCGGCGTCATCGACGAGGTGGAGCATCGCGCGCACGTACTCGCCGCCGCGCATGTCCTCACCGCACTCGGGGCAGTGGATGCCGTTGGAGGTGGGGACCTCGGTCTCGCACTTGGGGCACTCCATCCACTGCTCGGTGGCCTCATAGCGCCGGACCGCGGCCTCGGCGAGCTTTTCGCGGTAGTCGCGCAGGTGCTCGATGAACCGCATCGTCGAGTCCAGGATCGGAAGCGTCTTCGCCTGGTCGCGAAGGATGATGGCGGTGAAGCCTTCGAGGTCGCCGTCCCACTCCTGGACCACGTGCAGCTCCTGGTATCGGAGCCGCAGGCGGTTCCTCTCCATCTCGAAGTCCCCGTCCAGGTCCTGCCAGTCGGTGATCTCGAGCGCCAACCCCATGGGGGTCCTTCCCAGCCTGCCGGTGAGCAGGGTCTGCCGGACCTGGCCGACGAACTCCAGGGGCTTGTCAGGCTTGACGAGGGTGTAGGTGCCGTCGATGATCCGCTGCTCCTCCAGCACCTGGCGCAGCAGCTCGGCGCCGCCGGCAGCCTCCAGCGCGGAGACCTTGGCCGCCGCCGGCGTGCCGGGGCGAACGCGGATGCCGAGGCGGCCGGTCTGGATCTCCTCGCCCGGGATGTCGGGATTCCAGAGCGGGAGGACGTCTCCAGGGTTGGGCGTGCTCATCTCAGGCGAGCCTCGAGAATGGCCGGGTACGGGCGAACCGTGAAATGGGGATCAAGTCACTTAAGAAGGGGTCCCAGGCGGGACCGAGCACCCCAATGGGCAGGGCTTACGTTAACACAGGCGGCGGGGTTGCAAGATTGCATAGGCCGTTCATCACCGATCTCGATCGGGGGCGGCAAGGCCAAACGTTCCTCTCAGTCGGGAAGCGGGGCCTGCTTCGTCTCCGGCAGCCAGAAGAGCAGAAAGGCGCCGGCGAGCGCCGGCACGCCGACGATCTCGATCGCCCGTCCAAGACCGGCGGACTGCGAGATGAGACCGACCGCCTGGAGGCCGGCGATGCTTCCCACCGCCGCCGCCACCGCCCCCACGGCCTCGGCGGTGGCTCGCGCCCGGGTTGGGAACAGCTCCGCCGACCAGGCGCCGAACACCGGCGCGGCCGCGCTGGCGAACGCGCTCCACAGCACGTTGCCGGCGAAAAAGCCGGCTGCCGAGGTGGCGAAGCTCAAGCTGGCGGAGATCGCGGTGGCGGCGGTCAGCGCGATCGCCGGAGCGCGCCGGCCGTAGCGGTCGCTCAGGAATCCGCCGGCCAGGAATGCGGTCGCGCCCACCCCGCCGGAGACGGCGATCAGCACGCTGACGGCGAGCGGCGACAGCCTCAGCGCCCGGCTCGCGTACACGGTGAAGAGGAGCCCCGCCGGCTCCAGCAGCACGGCCAGCAGGGCGGTCGTCGCGGCGATGACCGCCACCCGCCGGAGCCATGGCGCCGTCATGAGCAGGCGCAGCGCGGATCCGCTCAGGCGCACCCCCTGCCAGGTCCGTCCCTCGGGCAGGCGGAACCAGATCGCCGGCGCCGCCGGCAGCCCGATCCCGCCCGCCAGGAAAAGCCACCGCCAGTGCGGCGCCACCATGGGGTAGCCGGCCACCGTGATCGCGGTGCCGGCGCCGGCGAGCAGAGCCAGCACGCTCACCGCCTGGCCGCGTCGCGCCGGCGGCGCCTCTTCGACGATGAGCGCCGTCGCCACGCCGCCGACCAGCGCCTCGAAGCACACCGCCACCAGGCGGAGCAGGGCGAGCGCCGTCAGCGAGGGCGCGAACGCGCTGGCGAAATTCGCCAGCGAGAAGCCGGCCACCCCGATGGCGATCAGGCGGCGCCGCCCGAAATGGTCCGCCAGCGTCGCCAGCGGGAGCGCCCCGAGCGCCCCCAGGGCCAGCACCGAGCCCAGGTTCGAAAGCGCCGGGGTCTGCGCGTTGAAGTCGGAGGCGACAGCGGGCAGCGCGAGCACGAGCACCGAGCCGTCAAACGCGGCGAGGACGACGGCGAGCCCGGCCCAGACAAGGGTCCGCTGCTGCCGTGGGTCGAGATCGATCACGCGCATGTATATTCGGCGGGCGCGATCCGGCGGCGCCAGGCCTAGAGGAGCCGCAGCTTCTTCAGCAGGTACGGGCCAGGGCCGAGGAAGCCGCATGTGGCGGCGATGTGCGCGATAGAGACGCCGAGGACCGACGGCGGCCCGGGCAGAATCCAAAAGGCGATGCCCAGCGGCACGCCCACGAGGGCGGTCGCGAACGTGTCGGCCCACGCCCACCGGCCGAGACGGTGATAGAGGACGTAAACGGTGGTGGCGATCACGAATCCCAGCGGCGGCCCCCACAGGCTGCCGAGGCCGCCCTGCAGCAGTCCGCGGAAGAAGGCTTCCTCGATGGGCCCGTTGAAGAGATAGAAGCCGGCCTGGAACCAGGCGTCACCGGCGTCGGCCGGAACGCTCAGCGCCCCCCTTCGGCGGGTCAAATACAACTGCACCGCGACCGCGATCGCGAACATCAGCGGCGCCGCGACGGCGGCAAACAGCGCTTGAACATCAGGCCGGCCCAGCCCCAACCCAAGCCATGCGGGCCCGTGGAACAGCTGATCGGCGAGGGCGCATGCGGCGGCAAGGGGCAGGAGACGGACCAGGAGGTCGGGGCGCATCCAGGCCCAGCTGTCGGGAATACGAGTCGACACCAGGCGGGTTGCAGTCTTTGGCGTGGGGGATCGGAAGGTCATGGAGTTCGAGGTCTTCTACGACTACCTGTGCCCATTCGTGTATCGGGCATCAGTCCTGCTCCAGAACGTTCGTGATTCAAAGCAGCGCGAGCTCAAGGTCGGGTGGCGTTACTTCTCGCTGACCCAGGTGGCCTCCAAGGATGACGGGTGGACCGTTTGGGATGCGCCGGCCGCCGACAGGGTCAGGGGCCGGCTGGCGTTCAAAGCGGCGGCGGCGGCTCGCCGTCAGGGACGCTTCGATGACTTGCATATGCCGCTCCTCCACGCGCGCCACCGCGATCGCCTGGACATCAACCGGGTCGACGTGGTCGAGCGCGTCGCCGTCGAATCCGGCTTGGACCTCGATCGCTTCCGCCAGGACATCGCCGACCCCGATATCCTCCGCCCCCTGGCGCGCGACCACCGGCACGCCGTGGCGGAGCATGGCGTTTTCGGGACGCCGACATTCGTCTTTGCCGGCGGCGCCGCGGCCTACGTGCGTCTGGCGGACGCGCCGGAGGGCGCCGATGCGCTGCGGATCTTCGACGGGCTCGTCGCCGTGGCGATGGGCGAGCCTCGGATCCTCGAGATCAAGCGGCCGGTGAAGCCCTCGCCGGACTGAGCCGCGTCCCCTCAAGTGGTGCCGATGGGCGCGTAGACGACGACGCCGTCGATGGTCGCCACCGCGTGATACCGGCTCGCCACGAGGCCCGCCAGCACCGGGTAATCGCGCATCGGATAGGTCGCGAAATCGCTCCAGCCGGCGGCGGCGGTGTCGACGATGAGGGATGGCGGATGGGCACGGAGATCGGACTCGAGCAGCGGCCAGACATCCGGCGTCGTGTCCCAGTTGCTGGGCGGCAGCCCGGAACCGCGCGCGAATCCACGCAGGAAGCCGGGAAAGCGGCCGGACATCAAGCGGTCTGATTCGATGTAAAGAGCCGGCCAGTCGCCCCAGACGAAGACGCGGTCATCCGGCCGCGTGTGGTCGTGGATGTACGCGGCGACCAGCTGGTGCCGCGGGACGGGCGGGCCGAAGTCATAGGTCAAAGGATCGGCGCTGAGGTCGAACGCCCACCATGCGATCGCGGGGATCGCGATGCCGGCGGCGGCTGCGATCGCCACCCACCTGCGCGCGGACACCTGGTCGAGGGCCATCGCCGCGACCAGTGCGAGCGGCCCCATCGCCTGGATGAAGTAATGCCATGAGAGGTGGCCGCCGGCGAGCGATCCCAGCATGCCGGCGGAGAGCCAGAGCAGGACCAGCCGCTCACCCGGCTGCAGGCGGGGCCAGCGCCACGCGAACCCGATCGCCGCCACCCAGGGCACGGCCAGGTCGACGAAAAAGGGCACGATGCTGTCCTGGGCCCGCGGCCAGACCACGCCGGGCGTCCAGTTCGTCGACGCGTATCCGTAGAGGCTGCCGACCGTCCAGCGCCAGAAGCCGGGAAGCGAACCCGTCAGCCCCACCAGCAGCGCGCCCGCCACCATGCCGGCAAGGATGCCGCCGGCAAACCTCCCTGATGCACGCCACCGCCGCCCAGGCGGCTCGAGCCACACGATGGCGACGAGGACCAGCGGCAGGTTGACCGCCGCCACCTGCCGGAACGCCCCCGCCGCCACGAGCAGCACGCCCGACCAGAGCCACTGGCGGCGCAGCATCAGGAGGACGGAGGCCGTGAGCGGCAGCATCATGAACAGCTCAGTGTTCGAGGCGAGCAGGCGCGGGTTGCCGGCGGCCGTGATGACGCCGTAGAGGAGAGCCGCCAGCAGACCGGCGCGGACGCTCGCGAGGTCGCGGCCGGCGATGAAGAGCAGCACGCACGTGGCGGCGACGACGGCGAGCCCGACGGCGTGAATCGCCGTCATCTGATAGGCGCCGGCCAGGTGAAAGGTCGCCGCGTAGACCCAGAAGATCCCGGGCGGCTTGTTGTCCACTCCGCCTTGCGCATAGAGCTGGGCGCCGGTGTTCATCAGGGCCGCGATCGAGCCGTAGATCGCCTCATCGCCGTCGAGCAGCCGGTGCAAGAAGGACGGCAGGTGCGCGACGATGACCGTGACCGCGACCACCGCCCCCCAGAACAGGGGCTGAGCGCGGCGTGCCGTCGCGAGCCCTGCCATGCGTTTCGACTATAAGGTTGAACGCGGCCCCTCCTCGGTCGCCTCCCTGCCCCAGGAGGCGAAACCGGCACATGAGAGGCCCGCGCCCGGACTGCGGTAACGTCGAACGGTGACCACCACCCGCCGCCTCTGGCTGGTGCTCGGTTTCGGCGTGGTGCTGATCGCCCTCGCGGTCGATCTCTCGCACCGCGCCGAGGCCACCGGCATCGACTTCCACACCTACGAGGCGGCCGCCCGAGTCGGCCTGCAGCAGGGCTGGTCGCACATCTACGACCAGCCGCTGGTCGCGGCCGAGCAAAAGCTCCTGGTGCCGAGCCAGAGGTCGCAACCGTTCCTCAGCACTCCACCTGTCGCCTGGCTGGCCGCGGCGCTGGCGCCGCTGCCCTACGTGCCGGCCTACGCCGTCTGGGCGGTCCTCGCCTTGTTGGCGTTTGCCGCCGCGCTGGCCTGGTCGGGCGCGAGCCATGGCGTGATCAGGTGGATCGCGGTCGCGGCGGCGATCGCGCCCTGGTGGGTGCTGCACGCGGTCGTCCTGGGGCAGGTCGTGCCCCTGGTCGCCGCCTGCGTGGTGGTGGCATGGCGGCTCCTGCGCGAGGATCGCAACGTGGCCGCCGGGCTGGTCCTCTCGTCGCTGCTGCTGAAGCCCAACACGGCGATCCTGGTCCCCATCGCCCTGCTTGTGGCCGGCCGGCATCGGAGCTTCATGACCTGGGCCGTCGCGGCCGCTGCGCTGGTCGGCGTCAGCCTGTTGATGCTCGGGCCGCATGGTGCCTCGGCGTACCTGAGCCAGCTGGCCGGACCGCTTCCGAGGGGCGCGCAGTCGCTCACGCTCGAAGGCGCTCTCGGCATCGGCGGAGTCGCCGCGGCGGCGGTCCGCCTGGCCATCGTCGGCGCCGCTCTGGCGGCGGCCTTCAGGCTTCGAGAATCGCCCGGTCTGGTCATCGCCGTGGCCGCGGTCGCGTCGCTGCTGGTCGCGCCGTACCTCCACGCCTCCGATCTCTGCCTGCTGGCCGCCGCCGGGTGGATGGTTTGGGAGGACCGGCCGGCGGCTGCGTGGCGTGCGGCGCTGGCGGTGGGATGGATCATCGCCAGCCCATTCGTGTTCTTGAGCGGGGTGGGTCCCAGCCTGAACCGCTGGCCGCTGCTGGAGCTGGTCCTGCTCGCGGCGCTGGTGGTGGCGGCGTGGCGGCCCTTGACAGGCGCGGCTGACTTGCGAACACGGGCGCCTGCATAATCAGGTCGCCCGCGCCAATCGGAGGAGTCTTTGCCACTCGACATCCATGCAATCGACGGACCACTGCGCGTGCTCGCCGGGCCGGGCACCGGCAAGACCCATACCCTCGTCGACCTTTACGAGCAGGCGGTGCGTGGAGGCACGGCCGGGCGCGGCGAGATCCTGGTCCTCACGTTCTCGACCGGGGCCGCCGCCGAGATCGCGCGCCGGATCGATCAGAGGCTCGAGGACGACTACGGCGAGGCGTGGATATCGACCTTCCACAGTTTTTGCGCGCGCCTGCTGCGCGAACACTCGCCCGATCGCGAGCGGCTGCTGCTCAACGGGTTCCAGGAGTGGATGGTCATGCGGCGGGTGCTCGCCGAGCTGGACCCTGCCGTGCTGGGGTCGCTGGAGGGGGTCCGCCGATCCGACGCCTTCGCGCGGGACGTCCTGACCTTCGTCGCTCTGATGAAACAGAACCTGGTCCTGCCCTCACCGCTTCTGCTCGCCGCCGAAGCGAGCGCAACCGAGCGCCTGCGCGTGCTGGCGGCCGCGTATCAGGCGCACCAGGACCGCATGCGGCGAGCGGGGATGCTCGACTTCCGCGACCTGATCATCCGCGCCATCGAGCTCCTGCAGTCCAACCTTGAGCTGCGCCAGCGGATGCGTGACCGGTTCCGGCTCGTGCTGGTCGACGAGTTCCAGGACGTCGACCCGGCGCAGTTCGAGCTGCTGCAGCTGATCGCGCCACCGCAGGCTCATCCCCGCCTGGTCGTGGTGGGCGACCCCGACCAGTCGATCTATGGGTTCCGTGGCACCGTGCCGCGCCTGCTCAGCCATGACTTCACCGCGGTGTACGGCGGCGCCACGGAGCGGCTCGAGGAGTGCCGCCGCTGCTCCCAGGAGGCGCTCGACGCCGGCGAGCATCTGCTTGCCGCCACGCAACCGGGCCGTCCTCTGCGCGCGCTGCGGACCACGGTCGAATCGCGGCCGCCCACGGTGGTCGTCACACGCGAGAGCGACCCCGTCGACGAGGCGTTCTTCTGCGCTCGCGAGATCAAGCGCCTCCTCGCCGAATCGCCCGGGCTCCGGCCCCGCGACTTCGCCATCCTGCTGCGCAGCACGACGACGCTGGGTGGGCCTTTCGAGGAGGCGCTGCGCGCCCTCGGCCTTCCCTATGAGGTGCGGGGGTCCGGCGCCACCGCCCGCAATGAGGTCGTCCGCTTCCTCGTCGGCTACCTCGAATCGCTGCGCCGGCCCGATGATCCCGACGCGTTCGAAGGCGCCATGGCCTCGAGCCTGGGCGGCGTCGGGGCCAGGACGCTGAGCCGTCTGCGCGCGCACGCCCACGAAAGGGGCAGGCCTCTCCCCCGCGTGATGCGGCGCCTCATGTACGTGCTCGCCGGTCGCGACCCCCAGCGTTATCCACTCCCGTGGGGTGGCGAAGCGCCGGCCGAGGAGAGCCCCGCGCCCGATTACATGGAGTTCCTCACCGCAGAGGAGCTGGGCAGCCTGCACGCCGCCATGGTCGCCCGCCACCGGCTGGTCGGTCGGGCGTCGACGAGCTCCTTGGCCGCCCTCGCCTACTCGGTTCTCATCGAGGATGGCGCCATGCGCCGCCTGCTCGACCTCGAGCTCCCGGCGGAGCAGCGCGAAGAGGCGATCGCCGACCTGCGGGCCGCGATCGAAGGCCTGGAGGCGATCGAGGTGGTGCACGAGCGGCTGCACGGCTCGCGGCCGAAGCTGGCCGACATCACCGGTTCTCTCGAAGCGCTGCTGGCGGGCGCGGCCGACGACAGCGAGGCGGCCCCGGGCCGCCGCGATGCGGTCCAGGTGATGACCGTCCACCAGGCGAAGGGCCTCGAGTTCGAGGTCGTTTTCTGCGCCGGTTTCGCGCACGGGCTGTTTCCCCTCGATGCGCGGCCGCATCCGCTGCTGGAGACCGAGGACCGGGCGTGGCTCGAGCGATTCAAGGTGGGCTTCATGCCCTCGTGGCCGTCCGATCCCGACGGCCACCTGGCGGAGGAGGCGCGACTGGCCTTCGTCGCCATGACGCGGGCCAAGCGCCGCCTGTACATGACCTTCGCCGACGCGTACCTCCGCCAGGCGGGCCCGTCCGTCTTTCTGGGCATGGCGTCGCCGGCAGCCGAATCGCGCCAGCTCACGCGCGCGTCCGCACGTTTGCAGCCGGCCGACGTGCTGCTGGCGCGCGAGGCGGAGGTGCTGATCGCCTCCCAGCCGGGCACGCTCAGCGACGGCGCCGTAGCACGCGCGGCACGGCTCGGCCTCGAGGTGGCCTTCCTGGCGGATCCCGAGTCGGGCGAGCCGTTCGAGCCCTACGGAGCAGACCGCAATCCGGCGTCCGTCCACATCGACCATTTCAGCCCGACGACGCTCAACGACTACCTGAAGTGCCCGCGGCTCTACTGGTACAACCACCATCCCGGGCTCATCGACGAGCCGCGCTCGGTGGCGATGGAACGGGGCGGCTTCCTGCACGAGGTGCTCGAGGATTTCCACGCCCACGAGCCGGAGTGGCGGCCGCTCGAGTCCGAGCAGCAGAAGGCGTGGCTCGAGACCGCGCTGCAGGGACATCTCGACGGCTACCTCTCTCGCATGGAAGGCGTCCTCGACCGCAGGCGCGAAGAGCGGCAGGTGCGATCGCTGCTCGGCAACTACATCAGGTTCGTCACCGGCAGGCAGGTCATCCGCAGGCTCGGCACGCTCGCGATCGAGCGCCGGTTTCACCTCGAGCTCGACGGCGTCGAGATCGTGGGCAAGATCGACCGGGTCAACGACGTCGGCGACGGCGAGGTCGAGGTGGTCGACTACAAGACCGGCTCCGGCAAGCCGATGAGGTACGCGTACGAGGCGTACTTCGGCCCCGAGCTCTACGACGTGCAGCTGGCGCTCTACTACATCGCCTGCCGCCACGGGTTCGATGACGAAGGCAAACCGCTCGGATTCCAGCCGCGGTTCCTTTCGCTCTGGTACCCGAAGGACTGGGTCTGGGGCGGCATGCGCCAGGACATCTTCAGCGTCGGCCGCCCGGCGGGCCTCAAGGAGTACCGCGAGAGACCGCTCACCACCGAAGACCTCGAACGCAGCCGGTCGGTCGTCGTCCAGGCGATCGCTCGTATCCAACAGGGACATTTCGAACCCGCGCCGCGCGATCTGCCCGGTACCTGCGTGACGCGTTTCGGCGGCTGTCCTCACGCCGCGGTCTGCCCCTACGGAGGGGCACCGCCGGAATGAGCGCCTCGCGGGCGGCGGGCCGTCCCTCGTTGAGCCCGGAGCAGGCCGCAGCCGCGCACGCGGGGCCCGAAGGCGCGTTTCTCATCGCGGCCGGACCGGGCACTGGCAAGACGTTCACCGCGACCGAGCGCTTCTGCTGGCTCGTCGACCAGGGCGTGCCGCCGGATCGCATCCTCACGGTCACCTTCAACGACCGCGCGGCGGACGAGCTCAGGCAGCGGATCACCAAAGAGCTTGCGAACCGCCGCCCGGACTCGCGCGCGGCGGCTCCAGAGGTTCTCGACGGCGCGTGGATCGGGACCTTCCATGGCATCTGCGCGCGGCTGCTCGATGAGTTCGCCTACCTCGTCGGCGCGCCGCGTGAGCTGCAGGTGCTGGACGAAACCGGACAGCGATTGTTCGAGCAGGACCTGGTCTCCAGGTTGCGCAGCGGCGCTGCCGCTCCGCTGGACCCGGACTCGTTCAGCGCTCTGGCCGTGGAGGACCTGGACGACCTGCTGCGGTCGGGCCTTCGCTTCCTGCTCAAGCTCAAGGGCCGCGGCATCAACCCCGACCACTTCCACTCCCGCGCGCTGGCGCTGCACGGCCGGCACTGGGGGGCTCGCCCCGCCGGCAGCCAGGCCGCCAACGGGCGCGCGGGCCCTGACCCCGCGCGCGCCGAGCTCGAGGCTATCGAGGTCCTCCACCTGGTCTACCGCACCTACGAGGATGCGTTGCGTGCCGGCGGCCTGCGCGACTTCGACGACCTGATCCTCGAGGTGATCGACGCGCTCGAGCGCGTGCCAGAGTTCCGGCGCCGCTGCCGCGAGCGGTTCCGTTACCTGCTCGTGGATGAGTTCCAGGACACCAACCGCATCCAGCTCGATTTCATCCGCCTGATGGCCGCCGACCACTTCGCCAACGTCGCCGTCGTCGGGGATGCGAAGCAATCCATCTACGGCTGGCGCGACGCCGAGATCGAGAACATCCGCAGCCGGTTCCCCGGCCGCCCTCTACCCCTCACCCACAACCGCCGTTCGTACCAGGGCATCCTCGACTGCGCCACGGATTTCATCCGGCGCGACCGTGACTTCGCCGCCGAGCCGGACCTGGTCGCGACCCGCGGGTCCGCGGCGCAGCCGGTCACCGTGGTGATGGCGCCGGACTCGAGAACCGAAGCCCGCACCGTGGCCGAGACGATCCGGCGGCTGCACGTGGGCGGCCGCCCTTTCTCAGACATCGCGATCCTGGCGCATTCGATTCGCATGCTCCCGCGCGAGTTCGAAGACGAGCTTCGGCGCCAGGGCATCCCCTACATCACCAGCGGTGGCTCAGGCTTCTTCGACCGCCAGGAGATAAAGGACGTGCTGGCGCTGCTCCGTCTCACCGAGAACCCGATGGATGACGGGGCCCTCGTCCGCATCCTCCAGGGTCCGATCGTCCGCCTGCCCGACCGCGGCATGTACCGGCTCGCCGCCCGGCGGTTCGGCCGTAACGGCATGCGGCTGCGCGACTGCTTCGACGAGTCGGGCGGCGAGGGCTTTCCCGAGATGGACGTGAAGGTCTCCACCGAGGCCGTGCGCCTGGTCGAGCTCACCGATCGCCTCGGCCGGCTGCGCGACGCCCTCACAGTGGCGGACATCCTCAACCGGCTGTTGGAGGAGAGCGGGTATCTGCGCTGGGCGGAGCTGCGGGCGCATCGGGACGGCAGCCCGCGGGCTCTGCTCAACCTGCGGAAGGTCTTCCAGCTCGCGGGGCGATTCGAGCGCGACCTCGCTCTCGCGGGCATCGGCGATTTCGTGCGGCATCTCGACCAGGTGATCGACGCCGAGCTCCCGGTGGGAGAGGCGGCGGAGGAATCGGCCACCACCGACGCCGTGTCGCTGCTCACCATCCATGCGGCCAAGGGCCTGGAGTTCCCAGCCGTCTTCCTGGTCAACCTGCGACCGCCGCGGCCGCGGGACACCGAGCGCCTGTTCTTCGATCCGGACGGCCTCGGGTTCGTGATGAAAACCTGGCGTGGAGAGAAGCATCCCCGGTACGTCGAAACCTCCCCGGGCGCGCCCGCCGTGGCACTCGCGCTGGGCGAGCGGCGGCGCATCGTGTATGTCGGATTGACCCGCTCCAGGGACGCGCTCTACGTCACCGCCACGCGGGATGAGCCGTCGGCGCACGAGGTCGGCGCCGCCGGGCGCAACGGCGCCAACGGCGTCGATCACGATCACTTCGCCGAGATCCTCAGCTGGGCGCTGGCGCACCCCGAATCCGCGGCCGTGGTCGAAGCGGAGCAGCTGGAGCTGCCGGTGGGCCGCCTCCCTAACGGCCAGGCGGCCGGCGGTTCGGCGGTGGTGGAGGAGGTCCTGGATCGACTCGAACGGATACGTCCACAAGAGGCGGAGGTCGCGGCCGCGCCGCGGCCGAGCGTCGAGCTCAGCTTCTCGCAGCTGCACGATTTCGAGGTCTGCCCGGTGCGGTATCGCTTCAGCCAGGTCTGGCGGGTGCCGGCGCCGCCAGACGATCTGCTGCCGCGATTCGCGCAGGCTGCCGGTTCCACCGAGCTTGGCGCCGCGGTGCATCAGGCGCTCGCGGCCTGGCACGCATGGGGCGGCGACCTGCTCGAGCTCTACTCAGGACCGGAGACCGGGCGCGAGATGCTCATCCGCTACCTGACTCATCCGCTGGCGACGGCCAGGACGCTCGGCGTCGAGGTCGGGTTCAACATGCAGCTGGGAGGGACGCGCGTCCGAGGCCTGGTCGACCGGATCTGTGAGCTCGACGGGCGAATCGTGCTCGTGGACTACAAGACCAACGCCACTCTCGATGCCCCGCTGCTGGAGGCCTACTCACTTCAGCTGCGGCTCTACGGCCTGGCGGCAGGTCGAGGCTTGCTGGCCGGGCGCGCGTCGGGCGCGCACGCCGACTCCGGGGTGCGCGCCCAGGGCGCGGACGAGCCCAGGCTGCTCCTGTTCGACATGCGCCGGGGGCGATCGATCGATGTGACGCCGGACGACGCCGGCGTGCAGGCACGAGTCGCGGCGGCGGCGGATCGGATCGCCGCCGGTGATTTCAGGCTCGGACCCGAGCACGCACAGCGACCGTGTTCGCTATGCGCCTACCGGCCGATCTGCGCCGACGCGCGACCCGCGGCCTCCAAGGGGTGAGCGGCGACCCGCCGCTGCGCGAGCGCTATTTCGAGCGCCGTCAGATCCGAGCCGCGATCGCGTTCGCCGAGGCCGGGGGCATCGCCGTCCATCGCAACTTCGACCACTACCACGGCTCGACGATCCGGGGCCTGAGGCGCGAGCGGCCGTTCCTCCACGTCATCGGCCTGCGCCCTCTGCTCGAGGAGTGGGGGCGGCGGCAGGGCTTGCGGCCGGAGTGGATCCAGCCCGAGAAGCGGCGAAAGGTCGCCCACTATGACGTGTTCGGCCCCCCCGCCCAGGCCCTGATCGAGCGCCTGCAACCGGTTGACACCGCTTGACGCATTGCGTTATGCTGCAACGCGTCAACCAAGGAGCACCAGGAGGCTCGATACAGATGAGCACGGACAACAAGCAAATCGCGGACACGGCACAGGACGCCGCCCCCACGGTCGCCGAGGCCTCGGTCCCGATCGGATCGGCGCGCCAACGGGGGAAGGGGTTGGGGCGTAAGGGTGCGCCCACCGCGGGCCCGGTCAACCGCCGCGTCAATGCGCGGCTGAACGCGATCCTCCCCGAGAGACAGACTCTGTGGGGCGTCGAGCTGAACGGCAAGCTGCCCGAGAAGGTGGCCATTCGGGGTCTGCACCTGGTCAAGCTCCAGGCGCGCCGGCAGGATGTCGTGGGCGACGTCGCCAAGCGCACCCTGCGAATCTTCAACGGCTCGTTGAAGACGATCGCCCGGACCGCGACCCGCCTCGAGCAGGCGAGCGAGCTCGCTCCGCGCCGCGAGGCCGCGGCCCGGCGCCCGCGTCGCCGCGCCGTCAAGCGCCGCTCCGCCTGAGCCGGCGGCGCACTCCCGACCCGGCCCGCACCGGCCCCACGGGGTGGGTGGTCGGGAGGGCGGGAACGCGCCCGCCGAGCCTCGAGGCCCCGCCTTCGGGTAGCCTTGCCGGCGGATGACTGTCGTCTGCACCGGATCGATCGCCTACGACTACATCCTCAGCTTCAAAGGCCGGTTCAAAGACCACATCCTCCCGGACAAGGCCCACATCCTCAACCTGAGCTTCCTGGTCGATGACCTGCAAAAGCGGCGCGGTGGGGTGGCCGGCAACTATGCGCACAACCTGGCGCTGCTCGGCTGCCCGGCGGCGGTGCTCGCGACCGCGGGGACCGACGCGACCGAATACCGCGATTGGCTCGTGGCCCGCGGCGTCGATTGCAGCGGGCTGCGCCTGCTCGAGGGCGAGATGAGCGCGACCGGTTTCACGACCACGGACATGGACGGCAACCAGCTCACCGGCTACTACGGAGGCGCGATGTGGCGCGCGGCCACGCTCGGCCTCGACGACGCGCCCGCGGGCGCGGAGGCGGTGATCATCGGGCCCAACGACCCCAGCGCCATGAAGCGGCTCGTCAACGAATGTCGCGAGAGGAAGCTGCGCTTCGTCTTCGACCCCGCGCATCAGCTGCCGATGATGTCCCCCGACGACGTCACGGACAGCACGCGGGGGGCATGGATCGTGATCGGCAACGACTACGAGCTGGAGCTCATCCAGCAGCGCACGAACCGGGACGTGGCCGGGCTGCTCGAGCTGGCCGAGATCGTGGTCACCACGCTCGGACGCCACGGTTCGCGCATCGCCACCCGTGATCAAACGGTCGACATCCCGCCCGCGCCGGCGGTGCTGGAGGCCGACCCGACCGGCGCCGGTGACGCCTACCGGGCCGGACTGGTCGCGGGCCTACTGCGCGGCCTCGACCTGGAGGCGGCGGGTCGCGTCGCCTCGCTGGCATCGACATATGTGGTCGAGCACGTGGGCACGATCGAGCACGTCTACACGCCCGCCGAGTTCTCGCGTCGCTACCAGGAGGCTTTTGGCGCCGAGATGCCGGCGGGGTTCTGGCCTGCGGTCAGTTGAATTTCCTGCCCTGGTCCCGCCGGTAAGCGCGGAGCGCGAGAAGGAAGAAGGCCGCCGTATAAGCCGCCATGTAGATCCAGTCCGAAGTCAGCGACCCGCCCTCCGCCGGCGCCCCCACCGCGTCCCACACCAGCTGCGCCCCGCGATAAAGCGGCAGGTAAGGCGCGAGGTGCTGGAGGAATCCCGGCAGCAGGCGGAGCGGAAAGAACAGGCCGGAGGCGAAGGCCGTGGGCAGGTAGATAAGGTTGGTCACCGCGGGCGCTGAGTTGGGACCGGCGAAGTAGCCGAGGGCGAACCCGAGGCCGACGAACGGAATCGAACAGAGCATGGCTCGCCAGGCCAACGTGAGCCACTGGGAGGCGTCGAGGTTGGCGCCTCCGGTGAGATACGCGAAGAGGCAGAGCACGGTCAGCGACATGAAGGCCACCACCAGCGCGGCGAGCGTCTTGGCGGTGAAGAACACCATCGCGGGCAGCGGCGTCGCCTGCATGAGCAGGTCCTGCTTCTGGCCGCGCTCGTTGGCGACCGAGATGCCGAACCCGAGCACCATGACGTTGGCGACGCCGTAGAGCGCCATCGAGGCGACGAAGTACTCGCCGAAGGTGACGTGCGATCCAGCCGTCAGCGGCTCCTTGGCCTGCCCGAGTCCGATGAACGCGTAAAACATCGTCGGCAGGACGATGCTGGTGGCGCTGAAGGCTGGGACTCGGATCAGCTTCATGAACTCAGCCCAGGACTGCTTCAGCAGCATCGGCATGATCGGCGCGGTGGACGCGGGCACCGTCGCCTCGCTCATCTCGAAGCCTGGTGGCTGGTCATCGCCACGAACGCCTCCTCGAGGTCCGCCCCCGTGACCTCGAGGTTGTGAGGCTCGATCCCCCTTTCGAACAGGCTGCGCAGCACCCTCTCCGGCTCGTTGGTCAGGAGGCGGGCGCTCATGCTGTCGACCTGTTTGGCGTTCAGCGGCAGGCCTTCGAGGTCGCCGTCGGTGAGCGTGCGCGTGGTGGTGAAGCTCACGCGCTTGCCGGCGACCCTGGCTTTGATCTCGGCCGGCGTCGAGTCGGCGATGACCCGGCCGCGGTCGATGACGACGACCCTGCGCGCCAGCTGGTCGGCCTCCTCGAGATAGTGGGTGGTCAGCACGACCGTGCGCCCTTGGCCGGAGAACTGGCCGATCTCTTCGAGGAAGCGCCGCCGGCCCTCGACGTCCATGCCGACCGTGGGTTCGTCCAGGAACAGCACGTCCGGGTTGCCGCAGACCGCCAGCGCGAGGTACAGGCGCTGACGCTGTCCACCTGACAGGTCCTTGACCAGGCTCTTGGACTTCTCCTCGAGGCCGGCCATGGCGATCGCCTGCGACGCGGGCAGGGGCGACGGGTAGTACGAGCCGAACAGGTCGACGATCTCGTGGACCCGCAGCATGCCGGGGACGCCTGATTCCTGGAGCATGACCCCGATCCGGCTCCGCGCCTTGAGGTCTCTGGGATCCAATCCGAACAGCCGCGCCCTGCCCGCAGTCGGCTTGCGCATGCCGAGCATGAGGCCGATCGAGGTGGTCTTGCCCGCCCCGTTGGGGCCGAGCATGGCGATCACCTCACCCGGCTCGATGGTCAGGCTGACGTCCTGGAGTGCTTGCACCTGGCCGTATCGCTTGGAGACGGCGGCGAGCTCGACGGCAGGGGGCGTCACGGGTCCAAGGCTAGCGGCTTAGGCTTGGCGCGGTGGCGAGCATCTTCAGCCGGATCATCGACGGCCAGCTGCCGGCTCGATTCGTGTGGCAAGACGACGTCTGCGTCGGATTCCTGTCCAACCGGCCCCTTCGGCCAGGTCACGCACTTGTCGTCCCGCGCCTCGAGGTCGACCACTGGCTGGACCTGGATCCGAGCCTGCTGGCGCATCTGACCCAGACCGCGCAGGCGATTGGCAAGGCGCAGATGGCGGGGTTCAAGCCCGTACGAATCGGGCTGATGCTGGCCGGTCTCGAGGTGGCTCACTGCCACTTCCACGTCGTGCCCATCCGCGGCCTACACGACCTCGATTTCGGCAACCAGGACCCCAATCCCGAGGCGGCGATGATGGACGAGGCGGCGGCGACCATCAGGGCGGAGCTTCGGCGCCTCGGCTTCGATCAGGCCGTCAGCGCCTGAGGTATGCGTTAACCCAGTGACCGCTCCAGCTGCTCGACGTGCTCCTCGAGGTGGTTGATCAAAGGGAAGCGCGCGAGATAGTCCGCGCTGACGGCGCCGCCGGTTTCGGTTCTCACTTCGCGCTTCAGGGCGGTCGCCTCGACAGTGCGCAGGAGCTTCACCGTGCGGGCGTGGTCCGCGAGCGCCATGCGGAGGAGCTCATGTGTTTCGATCCGCGCCATCTGCTCGCCTGCCACGTCACGCAGGTTGGTGTTGGCGAGCAGGTTGATCTCCGTCAGCTGGCCGCTGGCGATCCTATGGACGAGAACGCCGTAGAACTTGGAAAGCACGGCGATGTGGGCCAGGACCTCGTGATCGCTCCAGCCGTCGCCGGAAGCGTCCCCGCCGCCCTCACCAGGACCGGTCCTGATCCGCGGCCCGAGCCGCGCCAGGCGGGCCGAGGCCCGCTCCAGCCGGCCGGCGAGGACCATGCGCTCGTGATCGAGCAGCCCGTTCAGGAAGCCCTGAAGGTCGGCCTGGGTGAACGCGGTGCTTTCGATCTTCATCGGCGCATCAAATCTAGTGGAGAATCAGCTCATGTGCTACTCAGACGGCGCTCGTCCGCCCCTGCCTCCGATCGGCGGCGCGGCCGCCGACCAGGGTGATTTCGTCCTCACCGCCGCCGACAACAACCGCTTCGCCGCGCACTTCGCCCGCGCCGCCAAGCCGGCGGGAGCCGGCATCGTCGTGCTGCCCGACGTCCGTGGCCTTCACCCCTTTTACAAGGAGCTGGCACAGCGGTTTGCCGAGGCCGGCAGCGACGCAGTCGCGATCGATTACTTCGGCCGCACCGCCGGCATCGGTGATCGCGGCGCGGGGTTCGAGTACATGCCCCATGTCGAGAAGACGACCCAGGAGGACGTTCGCGCCGATGTCGCGGCGGCGGTCGCCCACCTCAGGTCGAAGGACGGCGGCGCCGTGAGGTCGGTGTTCACCGTCGGCTTCTGCTGGGGAGGCTCCAATTCGTGGAACCAGTCGGCGGGCGGCCACGGACTCAACGGCTGCATCGGCTTCTACGGCCGGCCGGAACGGACCGAGGCGTTCATCTCCAAGCTGCAAAGCCCTTTGCTGCTGTTGGTCGCGGGCGCGGACTCCACGCCCCAGGAGGCCTTCCACGTCTTCGACCGGCGGCTCACAGAAGCCAAGGTGCCACACGAGATGCGCATCTACCCGGGCGCGCCGCACAGCTTCTTCGATCGCAGCTTCGCGCAGTGGACGGACGCGTGCAACGACGCCTGGCGCCGCATGCTCGCCTTCATCAAGCGGTATGGCTGAACCCGCAGGCCGTTCCCTCTAACCACCCGCCCGGAGGCCTGGACGGCGGACTTTAGACCCGGAGTCCTAAACGGGGGCGGCTGGGTATAGTCAGCGGCATGGTGAAGGTGGCCGCCAGGTCCAAGCCCGCCCCGACCCTGCCGGCATCGTTGATGGCCGAGCTGGAGCACCGCCGGGCGGGCATGGCCCGCCATATGGCGCGGGCGGTGGTCAGCCTGGTGCGCTGGGACGACTCGACCGGCGTCCCGCCACAGCGCTCGGCCATCGCGCGGGCGTGTGAGGCCGGCCTGGACCTCTTCCTGGCCACCGCGCGCGACGCTCGCCCCGCCACCAACGAAGAGCTCCGTCGCGTGGCCCAGCTCGGCATCCTCCAGGCGCGCAGCAGCCAGTCGGTCGAGCCGATCCTCGCCGCCTATCGCATCGCGGCGCGCGTCGCCTGGGACGAGATCCTGCGAGCGTGGCGCGGGCACCCTGAATCGACGCCCGAGGCGATCATGCTCACCGCCAACTACGTCTTCGCCGCCCTCGACCAGGTGGCGGCGGAGGTGACCAAGACCTACCTGCACGCGCGCGAGCAGCACATGCAGCGCGGCACGCGAGCGCAGGCGCGCCTCTTCCACGCCCTGATCAGCGACAACTTCGACTCCGAGCTCGAGCTGCAGAAGCAGGCCCTGGCGCTCAACATGCCGATCGCCGCATCCGGCTACGTCGCGGCGGTGTGCAAGCTCATCGTCGGCAACCGTGAGGGTGAGCGTGGCGGCCAGGCTCTGGCCGAGGTGGCCGCGTCGCTCGAAGCCCCCCGCGGAGCGATCCACCACGCGACCGACCCGAGCACGCTGGTCGTCCTGTGGCCGGCCGAGTCGGCGGCGGATGTCGAGCTCGCGCGCCAGTTCGTGCTGCAGATGCAGCAGGAGGCGGTCAGGCGCTCCGGCACGGCACGAGCCCGCGTTCGTGCCGGCATCGGCGGCTACCACCCGGGGCTGCGCGGCATCTCCCGCTCCTACCTGGAAGCCCAGCAGGCGATCGAGGTCGGACGCAAGCTGCGACCGGAGACCGTCGTCCACCAGCATGACGAGGTCATCCCGCACCTGGTCCTGACCCAGAACCCGAGGCTGGCCGAACGCTTCGTCGTCCACAGCCTCGGCCGGCTCATGGAGCCCAAGGTTCGCAACCGCGAGCAGCTGCTCGAGACGCTGGAGACATACCTGGCACGAGGGTCGGTCAAGGACGCCGCGGCAGCCCTGAACCTGCACCGGCACACGGTGCTCTACCGCCTGGACAAGCTGCGTGAGCTGCTCGGCGGTGACCTGGACTCGCCAGGGACCCGCCTTCAGCTGCAGCTGGCGCTGGACCTGCGCAAGCTGCTCTGAGCGGGCAGCTTGGACGTCATGTCCAAAATCGGCCCGTCCTTTTCCCACACCGTGCGGGTGTGAATAGGCCTTGACGTCCGTATCCTTGAGACATGACATCTAACTCAAACGGTCGTCGCGTGGCTGTGACCGGCATGGGCTTCATCACCCCGATCGGCAATGACGTCGAGACCGTGTGGTCGAACATGGTCGAGGGCTCCTCCGGCGTCGGCCGGATCACCTACTTCGACACCACCAACTTCGACACCAAGATCGCGGCCGAGGTCAAGGGCTTCAACCCCGAGGAGTACATGGATCGCAAGACCGCCCGGCACATCGGACGGTACTGCCAGTTCGCGCTGGCCGCCTCCAAACAGGCACTGGCCCAGGCGGGTCTGGAACCCGGGGAGATGGATCCCGACGCCGTGGGGGTCATCGTCAGCTCGGGCATCGGCGGCATGGAGGAGATCGAGAAGAGCCACACCGCGCTCATAGAGCGGGGCCCCAAGCGCATCAGCCCGTTCACCGTCCCGATGATGATCGCCGACATGGCGGCCGGCATCGTCGCCATCCACACGCACGCCGGCGGGCCGAACTACGCCATCGTCAGCGCCTGCGCGTCGGGCTCGCATGGCATCGGCGAAGCCTCGGAGATCATCAAGCGCGGAGACGCCGTCGCCATGCTCGCGGGCGGCTCGGAGGCGACGATCACGCCGCTGACGATGGGCGCCTTCTGCCAGATCAAGGCCACCAGCGAACGCAACGACGAGCCGGAAAGGGCCTGCCGCCCGTTCGATCTCGGGCGCGACGGCTTCGTCATGGGCGAGGGCTCGGTGATGCTGGTGCTGGAGGACATGGAGCACGCCCGCAAGCGCGGCGCCAAGGTCCTGGCCGAGATCGCCGGCTACGGCGCCAGCGCGGACATGTATCACTTCACCGCCCCGCAGCCGGAAGGCCAGGGAGCGATTCGCGCCATGCGCCGCGCGCTGGCGAAAAGCGGGGTCGACCTGGCCGACGTGGGCTACGTCAACGCCCACGGCACCTCGACCAAGCTGGGCGACGTCGCCGAGACGAAGGCCATCAAAGCCGTCTTCGGCGACCACGCGCAAAAGCTCGCGGTCAGCTCCACCAAGTCGGTGCACGGTCATCTCCTGGGTGCCGCCGGCGCCATCGAGGCGGCCGCTTGCGTCCTGGCCCTCGACCGCGGCCTGCTGCCGCCGACCATCAACCTGGACGACCCCGACCCGGAGTGCGATCTCGATTACGTCCCGAACAAGGCCCGCAAGGCCGACGTCAAGGTGGCTCTGTCGAACTCCTTCGGGTTCGGCGGCCATAACGCCAGTCTCGTCATCAAAGGCTCACCGGCCAATTAGGAGGAAGGATCGCGCATGGCAACCCCGCTCGATTTCAAGGAACTTCAGGAGCTCGCCGCCGAGATCCTCGGCATTGAGCCGGACCAGGTGCAGCTGGAGAAGAGCTTCGCGCGCGACCTCGCGGCCGACTCGCTCGACCTCGTCGAGCTGATCGCCGCCGTCGAGGACAAGTACGACGTGGAGCTGCCGGACGAGGAGCTCGAGAAGATGAAGTTGATCGGCGACCTCTGGAAGTTCCTGGAGCAGAAGACCGCCGAGCGGCTGGAGGCCTGATGTGACATGGCTATAACCACCGCCTACCGCACCCGTTCGGACGCCATTCCGCTTCGGTCGTTCAAGGCCAAGGGCCGGCCCAGCGCCATCGCCGGGGTGGGCGTGTACGCGCCCGAGAAGGTGATCACGAACTTCGACCTCGAGAAGGTGATGGACACCTCGGACAAATGGATCACCGAGCGGACCGGGATCCACAAGCGTCACGTCGCCGAGCCCGGGACCACGACCTTCGAGCTCGCCACCAAAGCCTCGCGCGGAGCCCTCGCCGCCGCAGGCATCTCGGCCAAAGACCTCGACATGATCCTGGTCGGCACCTCATCGCCCGACGGACCGTTTCCGTCCATCGCGTGCCGCATCCAGAACGAGCTCGACGCGCCGGGCGCGGTCGCCTGGGACCAGCTCGCGGCCTGCACCAGCTTCATGTACGGGCTGGCTACCGCGGACTCCTTCATCGCCACGGAGCGAGCCGACACGGTGCTGGTCGTCGGCGCCGAGGTGCTGTCGCGGATGCTGAACTATTCCAACCGCGGCACGGCCGTCATCTTCGGCGACGGCGCCGGCGCAGCGGTCGTGACCGCCGCTCCCCAAGGCGCGGGTTTCCTTGCCTGGTGCCTCGGCTCGGACGGCCGCGGCTACGCGCAGGTGACCTGCGGCAACATCGAGAAGGGCGCTTACGCGGCCAAGGACGCCGACCCGTACATCGACATGGTGGGTCCTGACGTGTTCAAGTTCGCCGTCGACATCTTCATCCGGCAGGCCACCGAGGTCTGCGCCCAGGCTGGGATCGCTCTTGACGACATCGACCTCTGGGTGCCCCACCAGGCCAACTTCCGCATCATCGACGCCGCCGCCCGTCGCATCGGGCTCCCGCTCGACCGCGTCGCCATCAACATCGACGAGTACGGCAACACGTCGAGCGCGTCGATCCCGCTGGCGTTGGAGGAGGCGGTCCGCAAAGGTCGCGTCAAGAGCGGCGACCACGTGCTCCTGGCCGGCTTCGGCTCCGGCCTGACCTGGGGGGCGACATTGATGACGTGGGCGTAAAGCTCACCGGCCCGATCGCGCTTCTCTTCCCCGGCCAGGGCGTCCAGAAGCCGGGCATGGGGCGCAATCTGCACGACCGCTACCCGGCCGCGCGCCGAGCTTTCGAGCGCGCCGAGGAGGTCCTGCAGATGCCGGTTCGCCGGCTTTGCTTCGAGGGCCCGGTCGAGGAGCTGAACCGCACCGACGTCATCCAGCCCTGCGTGATGACGGTGTGCTGGGCGGCCTATGAAGTGTGGCGCGAGAGCTACGGTTTCGAGAACGTGAGCGTCACCGCCGGTCACAGCCTCGGTGAGATCGCATCGCTCGCGGCGGCCGGCTCGATCCCGTGGGAGACGGCGCTGCTGCTGGTCAAGGAGCGCGGCCGCATTATGGCGCAGGCGGCGGGCGAGCAGGCGGGCGGCATGATCGCGATCGTCGGCCTCGAAGAGGCCGAGGTGGAGCGCATCCGCCACCAGGCTTCCGCTCACGGCAAGCTGTGGATCGCCAATCGCAACGCCGACGTGCAGTTCGTCCTCTCCGGCGAGGCGGCGGCGGTGCAGGAGGCGGAGCGGCTGGCGCTCGCGGCGGGCGCGCGGCGGGCGCTGATCCTCACCATCCCGCTCGCGGCGCACACGCCGCTGATGGAAGCGGCGGCCGCCGCCTTCCGCAAGGCCGTGGACTTGTTGCCCCTCAATGCGCCCTCGATCCCGATCCTGGCGAACGCGTCGGGCGAGGCGCTGCGGACGGTCGCGAGCCTGCAGGAGGAGCTGCGGCTGCAGATGCTGCGCCAGGTCGATTGGGCGCGGACGATGGTCTCGATGCGCGCCATGGAAGTGAGGACGGTGGTCGAGCTGGGCCCGGGCCGGGTGCTCGCGAGCCTCGCGGCCAAGCACATCCCTGGCGTCGTCACCTGGAACGCCGAGGAGCTCTTCATCGACTTCTCGGACATCGCCCCCGCATGAGCTCGGAGGAGCTCAAAGGCAAGACCGCACTCGTCACGGGCGGCGGCAAGGGCATCGGGCGGGCGATCAGCCAGGCGCTCGCGGGCATGGGCGCGAAGGTGGTCGTGAACTACCGGTCGGACAGGGCCGCCGCCGAAGAGACGGCCGCCTCGCTGCCAGGCGCGACCGCGCACCGGGCGGACGTCGGCGATCCGGCGCAGGTCGAGGCGATGGTCAAGGCGATCGGCCGGGTGGACGTGCTCGTCAACAACGCCGGCGCGGTGCGCGACAAGCTGCTCATCCAGATGTCCCCGGCGGATTGGGAAGAGCTGATCCGGACCGACCTGATGTCGGCCTTCGCGACCACCAGGGCCGCCATCATGTCCGGCATGATGCGCGCGCGCTGGGGCCGCATCGTCAACATCTCGTCGATCGTCGGGTTGACCGGCAACGCTGGACAGTCCAACTACGCCGCGGCCAAGGCCGGCCTGATCGGGTTCACCAAGTCGGTGGCGCGCGAATACGGGTCGCGCAACATCACCTGCAACGCCGTGGCGCCGGGCTACGTGCGCACCGAGCTCACGTCGGGCTCCCTGACGGACGAGATGGTGGGTGAGCTGGTCAAGCTCACGCCCGTCAAGCGTGAGGGCACGGCTGAGGACATCGCCGCCACCGTGGCCTTTCTGTGCTCCGAGCGGGCGGGTTTCATCACCGGACAGGTGATCGCGGTGGACGGTGGTCTATCGCTGTGATGGAGCTGGTGAATGCGCGCGGCGACGTCCGGATCGCGGGCGACGAGCTGCCGCCGATCCCGCTGCCCACCAACTGCCCCGGGTGCGGCGTCGGGCTCGATCAAGAACAGCTGCGCAAGCTCAACTACGTTTGCGATTGCGGGCACCATTTCCGTCTCGGCGCCGATGCCTGGATCGCGCTCATCGCGGATCGCGGATCGTGGCAGGAGCGATGGGGCGACGTTCGCTCGCACGACCTTCTCAACTGGAAGGTGCCGAAGGCGTACCAGGAAACCGTCGACCAGCTGCGCGACCAGGGCTTGAACGAGGCTCTGCGCACCGGCACCTGCACGTTGAACGGCCGCCCCGTCTGGCTGGCCGCCTTCGACTTCCGGTTCATCGGCGGCACCCTCTCGATCGTCGCCGGTGAGCGGCTGGCGCGCGGCATGGAGCAGTCCGCGGCGGCCGGAGTTCCATATCTGCTGATCGCCGCCTCAGGCGGCGCCCGCATGCAGGAGGGCGTGCTCGCCCTCATGCAGATGGCCAAGATCAACGCGGCGGTCGGGCGCCTCCATTCCGCGGGGGTGCCCTATTTCTCCGTCCTGACCGACCCCACGTTCGGGGGCACGGCCGCTTCGCTCGCGCTGCTCGCCGACATCAACATCGCCGAACCGGGTGCGGCCATCGGCTTCACCGGTCCTCGCGTCATCAAGCAGGCCACGTATGCCGACCTGCCGCCCGGCTTCCAGAGCGCGGAATTTCAGCTGGCGCGCGGACAGGTGGACATGGTCCTGGCGCGAACCGAGCTCCGGCCCCTGCTGGCTCACCTGCTCGAGATGTATGCATGACGCGCCGGGGTCGCAAGCCCGAGGACAGCAATTTGACCGTGTGGCAGGTGGTCGAGCTCGCCCGGCACGCCGACCGGCCGTACTCGCTCGACTACATCCGCCGCCTGGCGCCCGACTTCATCGAGCTCCAGGGCGACCGCCAGGAGGCCGATGACCCCGCCCTGGTCGGCGGTGTCGGCACTTGGCGCGACCGCACGACCATGTTCCTCGGCCACCAGAAAGGCCGCAGCCTGAAGGAGCGGGTGGCCCGGAACTGGGGGATGATGCACCCCGAGGGCTATCGCAAGGCGATCCGCCTCGCGCACCACGCCGCCAAGTTCGGTTTTCCGATCGTCTCTCTCATCGACACCCCCGGCGCGTACCCCGGCGCCGGCGCCGAGGAGCGGGGCATCGCCGCCGCGATCGGCCGGGCGATCATGGAATGGTTCCGGATCCCGGTGCCCATCATCGCCGCGGTGATCGGCGAGGGCGGCAGCGGCGGCGCGCTCGGCATGGGCGTCGCCGACCGCGTGATCATGCTCGAGAACTCGATCTACTCGGTCGCCTCTCCCGAGGCCGCGGCGTCGATCGTGTGGCGGGACAACTCACGCAAGGTGGAGGCGGCGGAGCAGCTTCAGCTCACCTCGCGCGATCTTCTGGCGATGGGCGTGGTCGAGGAGGTCGTGGCCGAGCCTGAGGGCAGCGCCAGCGTCGATTACGACGCCGCGGCGCGGGCCCTGGACGAGGCGCTGTACCGCCACCTCCAACCACTGCTGTCCCAACCGAGCGCGCAGCTCCTTCAGCACCGCTACGAGCGCTTCCGCTACATCGATTCGCTGTTGCACGCCGAGCCGGACTTCGGCCCGAAGATCGACTGAGGCGCGGTTGAGGGGCCCGAATTCGTGAGGGTCGTCGCGCAGCGGGTGAGCTCCGGCGCGGTGAGCTGGGAGGAGGCGGGGACGGAGCGCCGTGCAACCATCGGACCCGGTTACGTGTTGTTGGTCGGTGCGGCATCCGATGACGACGAGACGAATGTTCGGCGGCTCGCGGACAAAGTCGTGGACCTGCGCGTGTTCGCGGACGAGGCCGGGAGGATGAATCTCAGCCTGGTCGACGTGCACGGCGCGGCGTTGATCGTGTCGCAATTCACCCTGTTCGCCGACATGAGCCGCGGCCGGCGGCCGAGCCTGCTCAAGGCCGGCGATCCCCAACGGGCCGAGGAGCTCTACGAGGTCTTCGTCCGGCAATTTCGCGAGCGGGGAATAGAGACGCGGACCGGCAGCTTTGGAGCTGTCATGAGGGTCGCCATCGACAACGACGGCCCCGTCACGCTCGTGCTCTCTTCAGACGAGTGGGTGACTCGTGTCTGAACGCCGGCTCGCCTGGCTGCCGTACCTGGCCCTGGCGGCGCTGGCGCTGATCTGGGGAGTCTCGTTCCTCTTCATCAAGGTCGCGATCCACGACATGGGGCCGACGATGCTGGTGCTCATCCGCTCGGCCGCGGGCACCGTCGCGCTGGCTGTGATCATGCGCGCCATGGGCCGCCGCCTCGTGCCCCCCCAGTGGAGGCGACGCCTCGTCCCGTACGCAGTGGTGGCGATTGTCGGCACGCTGCTGCCGTGGGCGGCGATCGCGTGGGGCGAAGAGCACATCTCCAGCGGCCTGGCCAGCATCCTGAACGCGACCACCCCGCTGTGGGCGGCGGTCCTCGTCTACTGGGTCATCCCCACCGAGCGCCCCAGCCCGCTCAACTACGCGGGGGTCCTCTTGGGATTCGGGGGCGTGGCCGTCCTGGTCTGGCCGAAGCTGGCGGCGGCCGGGCTGACGGGTGATGCGCTCGCCGCGACCGCGGTGGTCCTGGCCTCCTTCTGCTATGCCGTCGCCGCGCTGTACCAACGGGTGGCCATGCGCGGCATGGACCCTTACGAGGCGAGCCTTGGACAGCTGGCGTTGACCGTCGTGTTCACGATCCCGTTTGCCGCGCCGGCGCTTCCGAGCATCCACCTGGCGGTGCTCTCGATGGCCGCGGTGATCGCGCTGGGTGTCGCCGGCTCGGCGGTCGCCTACGTCCTCTACTACTACATCCTCAACTCGCTCGGTCCGGTGCGGGCCACCGGTGTGACGCTGCTCGTACCGGTGACGGCGGTGCTGTGGGGAGCGCTCCTGCTGAACGAGGCGGTGACCCTGCCGATCGTGGCGGGAATGGTCGTCATCCTGGCCGGCATCGTGCTCGCCAACCTGCGGCCGGCGCGACGCCGGCAGCCCGCGATCGAACCCGACTCGGCCGCCGCTTGAGCCCGTTCCTCGAACCGCACGTCGCGGCGGTCCGCCAGGCGGCGGGACGCATCCGCGGCCACGTTCGGCGGACCCCGACCTTGTCCACCGACCTCGACTTCGACCTTCGCCTGAAGCCCGAGTGCTTCCAGGTCACCGGCTCGTTCAAGGCGCGCGGCGCTTTCAACGCCGTTCTCTCATTGCTGGGGCGCGACTCCAAGCCGGTCGGTGTGATCACGGTCAGCTCCGGCAACCACGCGCAGGCGGTGGCGCTGGCGGCCGCGACGGCCGGCCTGCCGGCTCTGATCCTGATCCCCGAGGACGCCAACCCGGCCAAGGTCGCCGCCACCCGGGCGCTCGGCGCCGAGGTGATCCAGAAGGGCGTTACGTTCGCCAACCGTGAGCAGAGGCTGCGCGAGGAGATGCGTGATCGGGGCTTCACGCTGGTGCATCCGTTCAACGACTGGGACGTCATCCACGGCCAGGGCACGGCGGCGCTGGAGCTGCTCGAAGACGAGCCCGGCCTCGAGGTCATCGTCGCGCCGGTGGGCGGCGGGGGCCTGCTTTCGGGCACCGCGATCTCCGCCAAGGCTCACCAGCCCTCGATCCGGGTGATCGGAGTCGAGCCGGCCGAAGCCGACGATGCCTACCAGAGCTGGCGGACGGGCAGCATCCAGAGCCTCCCCAACGCTCCGAGCACGCTCGCGGACGGGGTCCGGACGATCGCCATCGGCTCACACCCCTTCGAGGTCATGTTCGCCAACCGGCTGGTGGACGAGATCGTCACGGTGTCCGAAGCCGAGATCGCAACCGCGGTCCGGGCCGCCTGGTCGCGGCTCCACCTGGCGCTCGAGCCCACTGGGGCGCTGCCGCTGGCCGCCTGGCTGGCCGGCCGGCTGCCGAAAGCCAAAACCGGCCTGATCCTCAGCGGCGGCAACGCCGATTTCGACACGGTGGCTAAACTGCTCGCCACCCCATGATCCCGGTCAAAGAGGTGATGACCCGTGACGTGATCACCTTTCGCGAGGACACGCCGCTGGAGGAGATCGCGATGACGCTTTCCTCCAAGCGCATCACGGGCGCGCCGGTGATCGGTGCTGAGGGGCACGTCGTGGGCATCGTCTCGGAAACCGACGTCTTCTCCAAGAAGGGCAAGGTCGCGCGCGACATCATGAGCCAGCGCGTCATCTCGGTCACCGAAGAGACCGGGATCGATGAGGCGGCCCGGCTGTTGATCGGGGAGCGCATCCGCCGCGTGCCCGTGATCAGGGGCGGCAAGATGGTCGGACTGCTGAGCCGCTCCGACGTGCTCGACTTCTTCGCCAAGACACGGTGGACGTGCAGTGTGTGCGGCTGGTGGGAGCGAAGCCTGGAGCGGCCGGCCCGCTGCTACTCGTGCTCGAGCACCGCGATCCAGCTGGAGCGCGCCGATCCTGGGCACTGACGCCGCTCGCCGTCTGTCGTTGAAGGCCCAGAGCTTCACCGAGTCGGTCATCCGCGAGATGACACGCCTCAACCTCGAGCTGAACGGACCGGAGCGGGCCGTCAACTTCGCCCAGGGATTCCCCGATTTCCCAACCGACTCCCGCATCCTCGAAGCCGCCGCCAGGGCGCTGCGAGACGGCTACAACCAGTACGCGACCACGTGGGGAGCGCCGCAGCTGCGAGCGGCGGTGGCGCGCAAGCAATCAGCGGCATGGGGTCGTGGCGTTGACGCCGAGACCGAGGTCACCATCTCCTGTGGCGCGACCGAGGCGATGATCGCGGCCATGCTGGCGGCGGTCGACCCGGGCGACGAGGTCATCATTTTCGAGCCCTTTTACGAGAACTACGGGCCGGATTGCATCATCAGCGGCGCGGTTCCCCGCTTCGTGAGCCTGTGCGCGCCCGACTGGTCATTCGATCCCGACGAGCTACGAAGGGCCTTCAACCGCAAGACCCGCGCCATCGTCGTCAACACCCCGCAGAACCCGACCGGGAAGGTCTACTCGCGACAGGAGCTCGAGCTGATCGCGGGGCTCTGCGTCGAACACGACGCGATCGCGATCACCGACGAGATCTACGAGCACCTCGTCTACCGCGGCCGGCACATCAGCCTGGCGACGCTGCCCGGCATGGCCGAGCGCACGATCACGATCAGCGGCGCCAGCAAGACCTTCTCGGTGACGGGCTGGCGCATCGGCTGGCTGGTCGCGCCGCCGCCGCTGACCGCCGGCATCCGCAAGGTCCACGACTTCCTCACCGTCGGCGCCGCGCATCCGCTGCAGATCGCGATCGCCGCCGCCCTCGAGCTGCCCCCGTCCTTTTATACAGAGCTGCTCGGCGATTACCGCGAACGCCGGGACGTGATCGCGTCCGGGCTCCAGGATTGCGGTTTCGACGCGCCGGCGCCTGACGGCGCGTATTACGTGATGGCGGGCATCCGGTCCGCCGGCGGCCGGGCGCGGGCGGGGGGCTCTTCCCTGGATGACACGGCGATGGCCAGGCATCTCATCGAGAAAGCCGCGGTGGCGACCGTGCCCGCCTCCAGCTTCTACCACGACCCGAACCTCGGTCGCGGCCACCTGCGCTTCAGCTTTCCCAAGCGGATCGAGACCATCGAGCGCGGCCTCCGGGCTCTGCGCGCGATGCAGGCGGATTAACCGGCAGGGTTCCATTCCCTCCCGGTCCCGCCTAGGTTGGCGGCATGCGCAACCTGTGGCGAAAACCTTTGACGTGGATGGTCCTCGGCGAGTGCGCCGTGGTGGCGGCGCTGATCCTGGCGGCCTGGAATGTGATCGCGGCGGCGACCCAGCCGGTGGCCGCGGCCCTCGCAGCTCAGAACCCCTCCCGCGACTCCGTCGCCGGCGCCTCGGCGGAAGGCGGGTCGACGCCGGCGCCCGGCCTTTCGACTCACCGCCCGCCGGCTCGTTCGCCGCTGCCCGGACTGAACCTCGACCGCGCCTTCTGGCGGATTCGATTGGGTCAGCTCAACCGCGACCAGGTCGATTTCGAGCAGCTCGAATGGGGCATCGTCCATAGCGCCATGGACGCGGCGCGGCGCTACCTGGAAACCGTCGTGCTGCCCTCGGTCGAGCGAGCCGAACGTGGCGGAGGGTAGCCGCCCTTCCCGCTCAGGCCTTCTCCTGCGTCATCGTGACGTTGCCGTTGAGGGTGGCCCCGTCCTCGACCGTGAGGCGGCTCACCTTGACGTCACCGTTCAGGTGGCCGGAACCGCCCAGGGTCAGGCGGCGTTTGGCCGTGACGTTGCCGGTGACCTGGCCCCTCACGCTGACGTTTGAGCCCTCGATCGACGCCTGGATGGCCGCCGTCGAGTCCACGGTCACATCGCCGCTGGCTTTGAGCTCGCCCTCGACATTGCCCTGGATCTTGAGGTCGCCCTGGATCTCCAGACGTCCGTGCAGGCTGTCGCGGGGACCGAGGTTGACGACGTTGGTGCCGCCGTCCTGAGCCGCCCCGGACGAATGGGTCGCGGACTTTTCAGCTTGGGCCATGTGGGAATCCTCCACTGCGGTGATCGAGCCTTCCATACTCTGTACTCAACTCTGACGGCGGAGCGGACTTGCGCTCCAGGTGCGGCACCAGAGCCTTGAATCGAGCGAGCTAGCATCGTAACAGGGTGTCCTCGGACATGGCAGTCGGTTGAGGATCGGGGTCGGAGGGCCCCCGGAATCTAGGTTTTTGGAGAGCGACCACGGCCCTGATGGACCCGGATGCATCGGACGAGATGATCGACCACCTGGTCGATTTCTTTGATCGGATCGCTCCGGTCTATGACCGCTGGGCCGGGGGCCAGCACGCTCGAGTCGCGGCCAGGTTGACAGAACTTGCCGCGCCGGCGCGCGGAGAGCACGTCCTCGACGTCGGCTCAGGGACGGGGCTCGTCGCCCACCTGGTGGCGCCCCAGGTCAGTCCCGGGACGGTGATCGGCATCGACCTCTCCGACCGGATGCTGTCGATCGCTCGCTCGAAGGCGGGCCAGAACCTGCAGTTCCTGGGCATGGCTGCCGAGCGCCTCGTGTTCAAGCCCCAGACATTCGACCTCGTGACCATGGGGGAGGCCCTCGCCTACCTGGCCGATCCCACCGACGCGCTGGCCGAGGCGCACCGGGTCCTGCGGCCGGGCGGCCGGCTCGCGGTCTCGAATCAGCGTCGCAGCCTGAGCACCCGGGCGCAGGACCTCTTCTTCCAGGGCCTGGCGCCCCTGGCCAGGCGTCACTACCTGAGACTGCCGCGATACAGCTCCGAGCGCGCGCGCCTGGGCGAGCCGGACACGCTGCCGCAGCTCCTGGAAGCCGCCGGGTTCGAGGTGACCAGAGTCACGGAGATGGTCACCGGCGGCCGGACGCGCGACGCACGCGAGTGGACCGATCTGATGGCCGGTGCGGGACCGCTGCCGTACACCCTGATCCATGCCCTCGGCCCGCGCTACCGGAGCGAGCTGGAGGCGGAGGTGGAATCCGCGATGGCGAGCCTGGGTGACCCGGACGACGCCTTCCGCTATCACCACTCATATCTGCTGGCCGTGGCGCGCAAGCGCTGAGCGTCAGCCGGAAGCGGTGCGGCGGCGCCCCATGGAGGCGACGGCCGTCAGGGCGGCCAGCGCGCACAACCCGGCCGCGATGCTGAAGATCTCGCGGTATTCCTGGAGAAAAGCGGCCGCGACCAGCCTGGAGAGGTGGTCGACCCGGGCGCGCAGGTCGGGGTCGGTGAGGACCGGCGTGCCGAAGATCTGATGGAAGCGGTAGAGACCGAACGCCGTCAGGGCCGAGAGCCCGACGAGCATTCCCATCGTGCGCGCCAGCACCACCAGGCTCGTCGCCACCCCGTGACTCCGCACCCTGGTGACCTCCAGCACGGCGGCGGTCAGGGGCGCGATGACCATTCCGAAGCCCAGCCCGCAGGCTCCCAGGGCGATGTCGACCTGGCGCACCCCTCCCAGGTGCAGCGTCAGCTCGTTCGCGTGCCAGCCGGACATCTGGAGGAAGGCGGCAGCCGAAAGGAGCATGCCGGACACCGCCGTGATGCGGGCGCCGCCCCGTACCGCGAGCAGACCGCCGATCACCGCTCCCAGCGGGATTCCGACCAGGAACTGAGTGAGCAGCAGCCCGGAGCCGAGCTGGTCCAGGCTGAAAACCAGGCGGCCCAGAACGGGTACGTCAACCAGCGCCACCATCAGCGCGGCGCCGATCAGGAGGTTGGCGACACTCGCGCCGATGAAGCGACGGCTGCGCATCAGCTCGCGAGGGATGAGCGGCTCGAGCCGCCGGATCTGGCGCCGGCCGTAAAGCCCGAGCACGACCAGGCTCAGGCCGCCGGCGGGGAAGAACAGGCCGCTGGTGGCGCGGTGATCGGGGTCGTCGGGATACAGCGCGACGACCAGCAGGCCGAGCCCGAGCCCGAGCAGCGCCGCGCTCACCCAGTCCACCGAGGACTCCCGGCGGTCGGTTGGTTCGGCCGGCCGGCGGCTCGCGAGCACCACAGCGGCGGCGCAGATGGCGGCCAGCGGCAGGTTGAGCCAGAAGACGAAGCGCCAGCCACCGAGAGCCGCGGCCGCCGCGGCGAGCGTCGCCCCGTACAGCGGGCCGAACACGCTCCCCGCCTCTTGCAGCGCCGCCACCGAGCCGAGGGCGACGGTTCGTGCGCCATCGCGATACAGGTCGGCGGCCAGCGCCAGCGACAGCGGCACGAGCCCGCCGCCCCCGAGCCCCTGCAAGAGGCGGCCGGCGACGAGCCAGGGCAGGCCGGCAAACCCCCAGATGCCGGACATCGCGGTCACCGCCGAGCCCGCCGCGAACGCCGCCATGCACAGTGCGTAGACCGGGGCGCGCCCGTGCGCGTCCGAGTAGGCGCCCAGGAGCGGCATGGCGACCACGTAACCGCCGAGAAACCCCGTCACGACGGGCGTCGCCTGCTCGAAGCGGTCGATGGTCAAGCCGACGTCGGTGATCATCGCCGGCAGGAGGGTCACGACCACGTAGGCGTCGAGGGCGCCGACGCAAAGCCCGGCGCCGGCGAGGCCCAGCAAGAGGGGTCTCGGCGCGCCGCGGCCGCCGTTGGCCAAGGCGTGCCGCGCGAGCCGCGTGAATCCGCCGGTCACTAGGGCGAGGGTGAGGTAATGCTCACGGCCGCGTTGAACCCGCTCAGGTCGACCTCCACCGAGCTGGCGGCGCCGTGGTCGCCGAATGGCCCGCTGAGGATGGCCCTGCGGATGAGATGGTCCGAGCCGCCCACCCAGATGACGGCGTCCACGTCTCCCGATGACGTCAGCTGCGGCAGCATGCCGTGCACCTGGTCCGGGCTGTAGGTGGCCTCGACCTTGTGCGAGTCCACCCCGTCCGCCTTGTCGACCGCGATGTATTTGGGGTGGCGGCCGGCGGGGATGACGGCGGGGAGCCCGGTCGCCGAATCGAACAGCTTCGCCACGTCCGGGATCGCGTTGGCGCCGGCTCCGGTCACCTCCTGGAACGTGGAAAAAGGCAGCTTGAGGTAAGAGTGCCCGCCCGAGATGACCACCTCGATGCCGATCGAAAGGTCCTGCTGCCTGACGGTGTAGACCGTGTCGCTATCGCCCGGCAGGCGCACCGACGCCTTGGCATGCACGAGCGTGAAGCCCTGGAACGAGATCGCGCTCCTGGTGAACAGCAGGTCCGCCTTCACCGTCTTCAGCTCGGCCATCGCCCCCGCCCCCTGGCGAAGCGCCGTGGCCGGATCCACGGGCTGCAGCCCGCCGCCACATGAAGCGAGCATCAGGAGCGTCACGCCCGCCAGCAGGGACGTGCGCCCGTTCATGGAACCGCCACGCGCAACAGTATCCCCTGGGTCAGTGCCCTTCGCGATCGAGCCGGTCGCTGCCGGCGCGCACGATGAGCCGGATCGGCCGGTCGTAGAAGAGGTAGTCCCACGCCCAGTTGACCAGGACCAGGATGCGGCTGCGGAAGCTGATCACGTTGACCAGATGCACCGCCAGCCACATCAGCCAGCCGAAGAACCCGGACAGGTGAACCGGCCCGAACTCGGCGACGGCGGAGTTGCGCCCGATGGTCGCCATGATCCCGGGATCCCGGTAGACGAACGCCCTCACTCCACCATTGCGCGCCAGGTCCCAGATCGTGGCCGCCACCTGCCGCCCCTCCTGCATCGCCACCGGGATGAGCATCGGCAGCGGCTCGCCACGGTCGGTCGCCGCGGCCAGGTCGCCGATCGCGAACACCAGCGGGTGCCCTGGCACCTGCAGGCTGGGGTCGACTTTGATCCGGGCCTGGCGGCCGACCTCCACCCCGATCGCCCGGCCGACGGCGGACGCCCTGACCCCGGCCGTCCAAACGACGGTGCCGGCGGCGATCTCCCGTCCGCCGGCCAGGCGGATGGTGTTCGCGGTCACCGCCTCGACCTTGGCCCCGAACATCACTTCGACGGCCTTTTTCTCCAGGGATTGGCGCGCGGCCTCGCGCAGCTTGGGCACGAAGCCCGCCAGCAGGGAGCCGGCCGCCTCGAGCAGGAGGACGCGGACCTCGCCGAGGTCGAGGTCGCGGTAGTCCTTGCGGAGCACCAGGCGGATGAGCTCGGAGAGCGCGCCCGCCAGCTCGACGCCGGTCGGGCCGCCGCCGATGACGGCAAATGTGAGCAGCGCGTGGCGCTGCTCCCGATCGGTCGCCCAGCGTGAGGCTTCGAGCTGACCCAGGATGCGATTGCGCAGCGCCAGCCCTTCGTCCAGCCGTTTGAGCCCGAACGCGTGGCGCGCCAGCGACTCGTTGCCGAAGTAATCGCTCTGGCTGCCGGTGGCCAGGACCAGATAGTCGTAGGGAATCGGTCCGTGGTCGGTCAGCAATCGACGCTGTTGCAGGTCGGCTCCGCTCACCTCCGCCTGCCTGAACTCGACGTTCGACAGCGGGCGGATCAGCTCGCGGACCGGCCGCGCGATCTCGCCTGGGTCGAGAAGCGCCGAGGCGACCTGGTACAGGAGCGGAGTGAAGAGGTGGTAGTTGTTGCGATCCACGAGCAGAACATCCACCGGGGCTCTCTTCAGGGCGCGCGCGCACGTGAGGCCTCCAAACCCGGCGCCGGCGATGACGACCCGCGGCCGGGTCACCCGTCAGCCGGATTGGGGAATCGCCCGGTGCCCCGACGGCGGTTCGCCATCTTCTCCAGCGCGGTCGCTCCGCCCATGGCTTCGACCAGCGACTTCGGCAGCTTCTGCTTCTTGCTGAGCACCGGCTCGAAGAGATCGCCATGCCTGGCGACGCGTGCGAGCACCTGCTCGGAGTCGAAAACCAGAAGGCTCGGGTCGCCGGCCCTGGCGCACTCCTCCACCTCCGCCCACGTCACGGGCGTTGAAACGGTGGGCCTCGCCCGCGCGCGCAGGGAGTAGACGTTGACGGTCGTCTTGTACTGGTCGTTCTGGCTCCAATCGATGAGCACGCGGCCCGTGCGCAGCTCCTTCAGCTGCTTGTGCACGACCTTGTCGGGATGCCGCTCCTCGAAGTGCTGGGCGAGGCCCTTCGAGACGACCTTGGTCTCGACGTACGAGACCTTGGTGTTGAGCGGCACATAGAGCTGCAGGCCCTTCGAGCCCGAGGTCTTGGCGCAGCACTCGAGGCCGTGCTCGGCGAAGAGGTCGCGCACCATAAACCCGACACGGCAGCACTCGACGATGGTCGCGGGCGGCCCGGGGTCGAGGTCGAAGACGAGAGTCCGTGGCTGGGGCAGGTCGTCGGCGCGGGAGAGCGAGGTGTGGAACTCCAGCGTCGCCAGGTTGCCCAGCCAGACGAGCGTGGGCAGGTCCTGCGCCAGGCAGTAGTACATGTCGCGGTTGTTGCCGCCGCTCCACACGGTTGCGGTCTGCACCCACGGCGGCCGGTGCTTGGGGCAGTTCTTCTCGTAGAAGAACTCCGCGTCGACCCCGTTGGGATACCGCTTGAGGGTCAGCGGGTGGTCGCGCGTGTGAGGCAGGATGACCGGAGCCATGCGCGTGTAGTAGTCGATCACCTGGGCCTTGGTGAACCCGACCTCCGGGTACAGGACCTTCTCCAGGTTGGTGAGCTTGAGCGTGCGGCCGTCGATCTGGACTTCGACAGAGGTCTCCTTAGCCACCTTCGCGTACGACCTCGCGTGCGGGCTTGTCGGTGCGCAGGCCTTTGAACGACGGCGCTCGCAGCTGGCCGGACCGCGTCCACTCCACGAACTCGAACTCGGCCACGAGCCTGGGCTTGACGAAATTGGCGGCCCGGGGCGGTGAACCGACCTCGAACGGGCTGGAGTCCTGGGCCAGCGGCTGCAAAAGGTCGTGCAACCTGTCCAGCATCGCATCCGTGAACCCGGTGCCCACCTTGCCGGCATAGACCAGCTTGCCGTGGTCGTAATGGCCGACGAGCAGAGCGCCCGGGTGTCCGCGGCGCTTGCCCTCGCCTTCCAGCCAGCCTCCGATCACCAGCTCCTGACGGCCGCGGTTCTTGATCTTCAGCCAGGCGCCGCCTCGCCGCCCGGGCTCGTAGCGCGAGTCGAGCCGCTTCGCCATCACGCCTTCGAGCCCCGCCTTGGCGCTGGCATCGAGCATCGCCCGGCCGCCGCCCCTTTCGAACGGTGGCGTCTGCCAAGATGCACCGCTCAGCTCGAGCCGCGCGAGCAGGCGGCGGCGCTCGTCGTAGGGCGTCGCCAGCAGGGAATGGCCGTCCCGCCACAGCAGGTCGAAGATCATGTACGTCACCGGCACGAGCTTCATCTTGCGGCGGACCTCCGGCTCCGAGCTGAGGCCCATGCGCTGCTGGATCTCCTCGAAGCTCGGCCGTCCCCTTTCGTCGAGGGCGACGACCTCGCCGTCGAGGATCACCTCACGCGATCCGAGCGCACGGCCCATGGGGTGCACCTCCGGATAGCGGGCCGTGACGTCCTCGCCGCTGCGGCTGATGAGCCTCACGCGCCCGCCTTCGACGTGCGCCAGCGCGCGAATGCCGTCCCACTTGAACTCGAACCCCCAGCCCGCGTCCGGCGAGGGTAGGGCCGAGCTGAGCTTGGCCATCATGGGTTCGATGCGCTCGGGCATCGGCTGGCGGTCGGGATCCTGGGGCGGGTCCATCCGGTGGATCATCCAGTTGTCGCCGCCGGTCTGGAAGAGCACGTAGCGTCCGTTCAGCCGCTCGCCGCGCAGGGTGACCATCACCTCGCGATCCGACCACTTCTCGGTGTCGTAGGTGCCGTGGTCCCAGATCGAGACCTGGCCCGCCCCGTAGTTGCCGGCCGGGATCTGACCGGCGAAGTCGATGTAGTCGAGGGGATGATCCTCGACGTGAACCGCCAGATGATTCTTCTTCGGATCGGGCGGGATGCCCTTCGGCACCGCCCATGAGACGAGCACGCCGTCGCGTTCCAGGCGGAAGTCCCAGTGCAGGCGCCGAGCGTGGTGCTCCTGGACGACGAACCGCGGCGCCCTGGCGCCTTGGCGCGGCACCCTGGCGCCGGGTTCGGGCGTGCGTTGGAAATCTCTCTTGGCTTCGTACTCGGCGAGCTTCCGAGCCACGAAGGTAGGTTAGGCCACGGCTGCCCTTGGCTCCACGACCTGGACGGCTTAACAGGCGGGGTTCCCGTGGGACCGGGCCGAACGTAGCCTGCGAAGAAACGCGCAGGAGGCCTGACATGGAATTCTTGGCAGCCGCGGATCCGGATATCTCGAAGCTCAAGGATCTGATCAACACCTGGATCAACATCGGCCAGGCGCTGGTCGGATCGATCGGGATCCTGGCCTTCATATTCGCCTTCATCTGGAAGATCACCGCGGCGGAGTCGAAGTCGGCGCTGGCCGCCAAGCAGTGGATTCAGCGCATCGTCGTGGGGACGATCGGCGTCGAGGTCGCCGGCTCGCTGGTCAACATCCTGACCAACTCGGTGCCAGCATCGAGCCGCTGACCGCCGATGGACCAGATCTACAGCTACCTGAAGCTGATCTACGAGACGGTCGGCCGGATCGACGGCGCCCTGTGGCCCCTCGGGCACCCCAACCTGGTGGTGGCGTGGCTGGTCGACAACAGCCTCGGTCTCCTGTTGAAGGTCTGGTTCGGGTTCATCCTCAGCATCACCGACTTCGAAACCGGCGGCGATTTCGTCACCAACCTGACGATCCAGCGTTTCGAGCCCGCGGTCCAGGCGGTGGCGGACTCAGCCCTCGTCCTGGTCGCGGTCTGGGCCTCGTATCGAATCATGTGGGGCCACGGGCTTCGCACCCAGTACACGGCCCGCATCCTGCTGCCGCGCCTGTTCATGGGCGTGGTGCTGATCAACTTCGCCCTGCCGCTGTTCCAGGCCACGGTTCAGATCAGCAACACCCTCAGCGCCGCCGTTTACAGCTTCGGCACGATCCCGAACTGGAACGACTGGTGGAACAACTACGGGCTCGACCAGACCGCCGGGGCCTGGCAGATCGTCACCACCGGCGCGCTGGCGGCCGGTTACGACGTGCTCGCGATCACGTACCTGGTCCGCTACGCGATCCTCATCGTGCTCGCCATCACGGCGCCGCTTGCGGGTCTGCTTTTCACGCTGCCTGAGACCCATCACATGTCGAAGCTTTGGAGCTCGCTCCTGATCACCAACCTGCTGATGCAGCCGGCGCAGCTCTTCGTCCTGGCGATCGGCTTCGGGTTGGAGAACGGCGGCCACTCGCCGGTCCATCACCTGTTCGCGCTGGCCTCGCTGCTGATCGTCTTCAAGGTGCCCGGTGCGATGGGAGGCGCCGAGAAGGCGGCTCACCGGCTGGAGTCGGCGCTAACGCACGCGTTTCACGGCTTCGAGCACCTGGTCGCGCACGCGGCGTGATCGCCCTGCTGCGTGCGGCCGGGCTCGGCGCCGGCGCTCTCCTGGTCTGGATGGTGATCGCCTCGCAAGTTCCGAGCCACGTGAGGCTGCCCATGGGTGCGGTCGTCCCGGGCGCGCGCGTCAGCCAGCCGTTCGGGTGCACGAGCCTCGAGCTGGAGCCATTCGACCCGTTCTGCCCCGGCCGGCACGTGCACACCGGCGTCGACCTGGCCGCTCCGATCGGCTCCGCCGTCCACTCCGCCACGGCGGGGACGGCGCACGTCGGATTCGATCCTGAAGGCGCGGGGCGCTACGTCCTGGTCACGGCCGCCGCGCACGTGCGCGTCTTCTACGGCCACCTGTCGGTCATCGGCGTCGCCGAGGGTCAGGCGGTCAGCGCCGGCCAGGTGATCGGCGAGGTCGGCGCTACCGGCAGGGCGACCGGTGCCCACGTCCACTTCGAGGTCCAGGTCGACGGGCGCTCGGTCGACCCGGAGGCGTGGCTGGCGTCTTGACCCTTAACCACCTGGGTTTGCAGGCCTGCCGTGCGCATTTACGCTGCGGGCAGGTTTGAAGTGCGCCCCGCGCGCTCCCGGCATTCGAGGTGCGCCCCGCGCGCGCCCGGCATTCACGGAGGTGTTTCGAATGGTCAACAAGGTGATTCTCGTCGGCCACCTGGCGGCGGACCCGGACGTCAAGGCGACGCCGAAAGGCGTGCACGTCGCCAACCTGCGGCTGGCGACCAACACGTACACGGGCAAGGACGAGGACGGCAATCCGAAAGAGGCGACCGAATTCCATCACCTCGTGCTCTTCGGCAGGCAGGCGGAGGTTGCCGGCCAGTACCTGCGCAAGGGCCGGTTGGTCTACGCGGACGGCCGGCTGCAGACGAGTTCGTGGCAGGACACCGCCGGCCAGAAGCGCTCGCGCACCGAGGTGATCGTGGAGGAGCTGAAGCTGCTCGGTCCGAAGCCGCAGGAGGCCGCCGCCTAGAGGGCGCCGCAAGTCCGCCGGCGGGCGGGCGCAGTAATCTTGTAATTGATGGCCGAGGACATTCGCGCCTGGTTTGCCTCCAGGCTCCCCAAGACCTGGTTTTACGGCCCGCCGGAGGTCACCTCCGATGGAGAGGAGATCCTGGTCGTCGGGATCCTGCCTGACGTCGAGCTCGCCAGCGGCACCTCGGCCGAGGGCCGCGCCGCGGCTCGGGAGGCTCGCATCGACCGCTTCCGGGAGGAGACTCGAGACGAGCGGGTGAGGATCGCCCGAGAGGCCGAGCGTCACTTCCGCCGCAAGGTCGCCTGGGGTGCCAGCTGTGGCGCGGAGACGAAGGTCTTCACCACTCTCAGCGCCCCGGTCATGACCCGCCTGCGCATGTCCGAGCGCTCCATCCTGGACACCCTCGTCGCGGGCGGGGTGGCCCGCAGCCGCAGCGACGCGCTTGCCTGGTGCGTGCGACTGGTGGGGATGCACCAGGCGGATTGGATCAAAGGCCTTCGCGAGGCCCTGGTCAGAGTCGACGAAGTCCGCAGCCAAGGGCCGGTCGACTAACCCGAAGGACCGCTGAACGGCCAAGCCGCGTTGATACCCTGTGGGGACTTTGGTCGCCGAGGGCGAGCGCCGGCACGTCGTGATCATGGGCGCGGGCCCCGCCGGCCTGACGGCCGGCTACGAACTGCTCAAGCACGACGTCCCGACGACGGTGCTCGAGCAGGACCCTAGGCAGGTGGGCGGTCTCGCCCGCACGGCGGAGCGCAACGGGTACCGCTTCGACATCGGCGGCCATCGTTTCTTCTCCAAGAACCAGGAGGTCGAGGACCTGTGGACCGAGATCCTCGGGCCCGAGATGCTCACGCGCGACCGCCTCTCGCGGATCTACTACCGCGGCCGGTTCTTTGCCTATCCGCTGAAGGCCGCCAACGCGCTGCGGAACCTGGGGCCGCTGGAGACGGTGCGCTGCTTGGCGAGCTACGCGTGGGCGCGCCTTCAGCCCGTCAAGCACCCTCGGAGCCTGGAGGATTGGGTTCGCAACCAGTTCGGCTGGCGCCTGTACAGCATCTTCTTCAAGACCTACACGGAAAAGGTATGGGGAATCAGCACCAAGGAGCTCTCGGCCGACTGGGCGGCGCAGCGCATCAAGAGCCTCGATCTGTGGCTGGTCATCACCAGTGCGCTGCTGCCGAAGCGGCGCCCGAGCCACCGTGGTGAGATCGTCACCACGCTGATCGACAGGTTCCGCTACCCGCGGCTGGGGCCGGGCCAGATGTGGGAGCGCGTGGCCGGCATCAGCCAGGAGAAAGGCCACCCGGTGCTTCTCGGGCGCTCGGTCGTCCGAGTCGAGCACGACGGCGGCCGCGTCCGGTCGGTGACGACGCGCACGGCGACAGGTGCGACCGAAGAGCATGCCGGCAGCGATTTCATCTCGAGCATTCCGATCCGCGAGCTGATCACGCGCCTCGACCCCGCCCCACCCGAAGCGGTCCGGCGGGCCGCCGGCAGCCTCTCGTATCGCGACTTCATCACCGTGGCGCTGATGATCGATCGCGCCGATGTGTTCCCGGACAACTGGATCTACATCCATGATCCGAGCGTTCGCGTCGGCCGCATCCAGAACTTCAAGAACTGGAGCCCTGACATGGTGCCGGACCCAAGCAAGACGTGCTTGGGCCTGGAGTACTTCTGCTTCGAGGGCGACGGCCTGTGGAGCTCGGACGACGGCGCGCTCATCGACCTGGCGGGCAGGGAGCTCGCCCAGCTGGGCATCTGTTCGCCCGGCGAGGTCTTCGATGGGGTGGTGGTCCGCCAGCCGAAGGCCTATCCCGTCTACGACGACGCTTACCAGTCGAACGTGGAGGTGGTGCGCGATTACCTCCGCACGCGGCTGCGGAACCTGCACCTGGTCGGGCGCAACGGGATGCACAAGTACAACAACCAGGACCACTCGATGATGACCGCCCTCCTGGTCGCAAGGAACATCGCGACGGGATCGGGGTTCGACCCCTGGAAGGTCAACGCCGACGCCGTGTACCACGAGGACGTTCGGGTCGGTGAGCGCGACGAGTCAGGCCGGCAGGTGCCGGCGAGGATCGCCGCTGACTAGACCGTCTTCGACCGGGCGAAGTTCGCGGCGACCAGGCTGGCGACTGCCAGGGCGATGAAGAGGATGGCGTGGGTGTAGTGGTGCTTGGCGTGCGGGTCGGTGACCAGGATCTGGATCGCACCGACGGCGTAGAGGCCCGCCACCACCACGAAGATGACGGCGAGCGCCACCAGTGCGACGGCCAGCGAGTTTCCCCTCACGGACGAAACGTTAGCAAAGTCAGGCTGACGAGCCCGGCCGCGGCGCAGTACCAGCCGTAGGGATCGAGGCGGCCCGACCGGAAGTAGCGGAGCAGGAAGCGCGCGCTCAGGTACGCGGCGGCGAAGGCCAGCACCGCGCCCGCCAGGTATTCACCGATCGGCACGTGCGACGAGAAGAGCTGCGGTACCTCGATCAGGCCCGCCGCCGCGATTATCGGCGTGGCCAGCAAGAAGGAAAAGCGCGCCGCCTCCTGGTGCCGGAGGCCGGCCAGCAGCCCGCCGGCGATGGTGACTCCCGAGCGCGAGATGCCGGGCAGGAGCGCCATGGCCTGGCAGGCGCCGACCAGCGCCGCGGCGCGAAAGCTGATGTGCTCGGCTTCCGCGAAGCGCGCCTCCTGCTCTTCGCGAGGCTTGTCGGCGAGCGCCGCTCGGTGTTCCGCGCGGCGTCTCAGGACCTCGGCCCCGAGCATCAGGAGGCCATTGACGATGAGGAATCCCACCGCCGCCTTGGGGCTTGCGAACAGCCTCTTCAGCTGATGCTCGAGATAGACGCCGAGGATTCCGGCGGGAATCGTTCCGACCAGCAGCAGCATGGCCAATCGTTCCGAGTCGGTGCGGATCCGGCCGCTCACAGCGGCGCTGAAAAAGCCGCGGACGATGGCCACCCATTGCGCGCGGTAGATGACCAGAAGGGCTCCCGCCGTGCCGAGATGGAGCAGCACCAAAAAGGGGACGAATGACGGGTCGGATTGCTTGAAGCTCCAGTGCAGCAGGCTGGGCAGGAGCACCGCGTGGCCCAGCGACGAGACAGGGAAGAGCTCGGTGGCGCCCTGCAGCAGGCCCATGAACAGGGCCTGGACTACGGACATGGATCGAAGATTCGCGGCCGCGTCCGATCAGTCACGCGGCCGCCGGCGCTAGTGGGATGTGAGCTTGGCGACGACCTTGTCAAGCCGGCCGCGTGCGGCATCGAACTCGCGCCGGACGCCGGCATCCTCGGCCCGGTCGAGCTCGGCGACCACGTCTTCCCAGCGCGCGGCGTCGCGCTCGTGCAGCGCCGACTTCACCTGGCCGATCGTCTGCGTCGCGAACAGCAGGCCGCCGCCCGGGTTGTCCAGGATCGAGCGGGCGATCTCGAGCTGAGCGCGCGCCCAGCCGGCGATCTCCTCTCCGGGATGAACATCCATCGCTTTCGGCTTGAGCACTTCCATCAGGTGACTATTCTCCCGCAACCGCTCGGAGCGCCTCGCCGGCCAGGCGGTACACGGTCCAGTCCGAAGTTGGCCGGGCGCCCAGGCGCTCGTAAAAACCGATCGCCTCCGTGTTCCAGTCGAGGACGGACCATTCGAGCCGCCCGCATCCACGTTCAACCGCCACGTGCGCTAGATGCATCAGCAGTGCACGGCCAACTCCTTGCCCGCGGTGCTCAGGGACGACGAACAGGTCCTCGAGATGGATCCCGGGCAGGGCGAGAAAGGTCGAGAAGGTGTGAAAGAACAGGGCGAAGCCGATCGGCCGTCCATCGTCCTCGGCCAGCAGCGCCTCGGCATAGGGCCGCTCGCCGAACAGAGCGAGCGCCAGGAGCTCCTCGGTCATCGTCACCTCGTGCTCCAACTTTTCGAAGCGGGCGAGTGCACGGATGAGCTCCGCGATCACGGGCACGTCCGCGGCGCCGGCCTGGCGGATGTTCACGGTCACGGCGCGGCCTGGGCCCGGCGCGGGCGCGGCGACGGCCGGTCGCGCAGCCGGTAGACGAAGCGCATCGCGCCGTGAGTCTGGGAGAAGCTGGCGATCTTGTTGTCCACCAGCCCGGCGGCAAGCCCGGCCTCGATCACGTCGGTCTCGCGCAGCGCGGCTCGCCCTCCCTTCGGCCTCACGACCCAGATCGCGCCATTGGGCTCGATCCATTTCTTGACCTCGTGCAAGCGCCGGAGGTCGTCGTGGTCCTGCGCTCCGAGAAACACCATGTCGCATTGTGCGCGCGGACGGCTGTGGACGATATCGGTGGTGCGCTCACGCAGCAGGGTGAGGAACCCGGGATCGTCGATGTCGACGACCGCCACTCTCGCGCCGGCCCTGACGCCGAGCTTGTCGAGAAGAGGCTTGGTCGGTGGCGCATCAGGGCTCATCTCGGTCCCCCCTGGGCTTCGACATCGGCGCCGCGCACGGCGCCGAAGACGATGACACCCAGGAGCCACCCGGCGTAGGCGCCGGCGAGGGCGAGAATGACGACCGGGATGGCGTTCGAGACACGGCTCATCAGCAGGAGACCGAGCCCGACGAAGGCCGCGAACACCAGGACCCCCGCGACCCCGCCCGCCACAACACCCAACAGGGCCGCGCCCACCTTGCCGGTCTTCAGACTTCGATCACCTGCAGGTCGTTGACGGCGCCGTCGACGGTGCCCACGTAAAGGTGGTTGAACATGAAGCGGGTCCTCGGATGGCGCTTCTTCAGGTCCGTGGCCGCTTCCCAGCTCATGTGACTGAACACGTCTCCCGGTCCGGTCGCTTCGACGATGGCGATGTCCGCGCCCTCGACCAGCTCATCCAGCGGCGCCGTCGGCTCGGTATCCCCCGAGTAGGCGAGGATGCGGCCGTCGACACGGATGCGGTACCCGCTGCTGCCGCTGGAGCCGTGGTCGAGCCTGATCGACTCGTATTCGTGACCGGCCGCAATCCCGGACGCCTTGGCGACCTCATAGGTCGCGTTGAACTGTGGGCGCATGACGCCCTTCCAGTCGGCGCCCCAGCTGACCTCCCACAGCGCCTCGAGCCTCTCCTCGATGCCCGGAGGGCCGACGAAAGTGATCGGGCGCGGATCGACGAAGATGCGATGCAGCACGAAGGGCGGCAGGCCGAGCGTGTGGTCGCCGTGGAAGTGCGTGAGGAAGACGACCTCGATGTCGCCGGCATCCACTCCGACGCGACGCATGTGCGGCAGCAGCGGCGCGCCGCCATCGAGGAGCAGGCGGCCATCGACCACGACCGCCCCGTTGTATCGGTCCGGTGAAAACGCGGCCCCGGTGCCCAGGAACGCGAGTTTTACGCGATGGTCACGGACGGGTTCAGGTACACGTCCTGAATTGCGTTCAGTAACTCGACTCCCTCCTTCATCGGACGTTGGAACGATTTCCGGCCGCTGATCAGCCCCATGCCACCGGCGCGCTTGTTGATGACGGCCGTCCTGACGGCCTCCCTCAGGTCGGTGGCGCCTTTCGACTCTCCCCCGGAATTGATCAGGCCGGAGCGCCCCATGTAGCAGTTGACCACCTGATAACGGCAGAGATCGATCGGGTGGTCGGTGGTCAGCTGGTCGTAAACCGCCGCGGCCGTCCTGCCGAAGCCGATGACCTCGAAGCCCCGATTGGTGTCGGGCAGCTTCTGCTTGATGATGTCGGCCTCGATCGAGACCCCGAGGTGGTTCGCCTGCCCGGTCAGGTCGGCGGCGCCCTCGTAGTTGACTCCGTCCTTCTTGAACGCCGGGTTGCGGACGTAGCACCACAGCACCGTCGCCATGCCGAGCTCGTGGGCGTGATGGAAGGCGGCGGCGATCTCCTGCAGCTGCCGGTCGGATTCGGCCGACCCGAAGTAGATGGTCGCGCCCAGCGCCACGGCGCCCAGCTCCCAGGCCTCCTTGACGGTCCCGAACAGGATCTGGTCGCTGTGGTTCGGGTACGTGAGCAGCTCGTTGTGGTTGATCTTGCAGATGAACGGGATGCGGTGGGCGTAGCGCCGGGCGATGGAGCCGAGGACGCCGAAGGTCGAGGCGACGGCGTTGCAGCCGCCCTCGACCGCGAGCTCGACGATCTTGCCGCCATCGAAGTAGATTGGATTGGGGGCGAATGAGGCGCCCGCGCTGTGCTCGATGCCTTGGTCGACGGGCAGGATGGACACGTAGCCGGTGCCGGCGAGCCGGCCGTGGTCGAAGATCGACTGCAGGCTGCTCAGCACCCGAACCGGCCGGTCGCTGTCCTTCCAGACCCGGTCGACGAAGTCGGGTCCGGGGAGGTGGAGCTGCTCTTTGGGCACCGTCCGGCACTGGTGCTCGAGGAGCTTCTGAGCATCCCCTCCGAGCAACTCCTCGAGCTTTCCCGAAGATCCCCTGGTGACTGTAGCCATCAATCCCTCTTACACATTTGCTTAGCGTGTCCCGCAGGATCGCGGGGGCACTTGCGTCACTCTATAGTGCACCGACATGAGTGAGCGGGCCAGCGACCTCTTGGGCGAGCTGGCGGACCGCCTCTCGGCCGACGCCACCGCAAGCGGCCTGGTGGCCGCCGAATCCCTCCGCGCCATGGAGCCCGACATCCTCCGGACGCATAAGGATGGGTCGGTTGAGGAGCTTGTCAAGTCGTCGGTGGCGTTCCTGGAAGTGTTGTTCCGCTCGCTGCGCACCGACGCCCGGGTGCCCTGGAACGAGTACTACACGCTCGCCCGTGAAGCCTCGCGCAGTTACGCCGAGAAGGGCATCCCCCTGGAGGCCCTGACGGAGGGCCTGGCGGTGTTCCGCAGGGCGGTGATCGCTCGCGTCACCGAGGAGCTGGGAGGGAGCACGTACGCCGATGAGGTCCTGTTTCTCGCCCAGAGCCGGCTCGGGGACGTCATCGAGCACCTGAACTCGAGCTTCATCCGGGGCTATCTCGACTACACCGAGACCCGGCACCGCGCCCGCCAGAGCGAGCTCCACGGGCTGTATCACATCGCCAGCGCCCTCGGCCGCTCCCTGGACGTCGCCGAGATCGCCGAGGTCGGATTGCGCGAGACGCTCAAAGTGCTCGCCCTCCAGGCGGGGGCGGTGTGGGTTCGCGAAGGCGCGAAGCTGAAGCTGGCCAAGACGATCGGGTTGCAGCCGGGGGAGGAGGAGGAGTTCTCCGAGACCGGGCGCTCCGGCCTGGTCAAGGTGGTGGAGGTGTCGTCGGGACCGGCCGAGTCCCGGGTCGACCGCATCGCCGGCGAGTGGAGCGCGATCCGGGCCGAGCTCAGGACCAAAGGCGTGTTGCTGGGCGCGATGACGGTGGCCACTCGCCTGCCCCGGACCTTCGAGTCGAGTGACCTGGAGTTCGTGGCCGCGGTCGCGGACCAGATCGCCGTCGCCCTCGACCGCGCCCGTCAGCACACGCGTGAGGCCAGGACCGACTACCTCACGGGCCTGGCCAACCGGCCGGAGTTCGAGCGGGCGATCGACCGCGCGGTGGCGGCCGCCGACCGGCACAAGCGCCCGCTCGCTCTCATGATGCTCGACCTCGACAACCTCAAAGAGATGAACGACTCGCATGGTCATCACGCCGGTGACGAGGCGATTCGCGTCCTGGCCCAGGAGCTGCAGCGAGCGGTCCGCGCGACTGACACCTGCGGTCGCCTCGGCGGCGACGAATTCGGAGTCGCGATGCCCGACGCCGACGAGCGCGAGGCGCGCGAGGTCGGGGCTCGCGTGCGCCAATCGCTCGAGGAGATGAATCGATCCGCCAAGGTGCCGGTGCCGGTCGAGTTCAGCATCGGCATCGCGGCGTGGCGGCCGGGGATGGACTGGCAGTCGATGTACCAGGTCGCCGACAAGGCCCTGTACGTGGACAAGCGCCGCCGCCAGGCGGGCCGCAAGCGTCTTGGCCAGGCCGGCGTCTGAGCTGGAACCGGCCGGGGCGCCTCCGTCAGGCGCGGTCCTGGACGCCGGGTTCTTCGCACGGGACACGGTGGCCGTGGCGCGAGACCTGCTGGGCAAGGTGCTGGTCCGTGAGATCGGCGGCCGGATGGCGTGGGGCCGGCTCGTCGAGGTCGAGGCCTACCTGGGCCCCGACGACCGGGCCGCGCATTCCTTCGGCGGCCGGCGCAGCCCGCGTAACGACGTCATGTACGGCGAGCCCGGCCACGCGTATGTCTATTTCACGTATGGGATGCACCACTGCTTGAATTTCGTCACGCGGCCGGCCGGCGTGCCTCAGGCCGTGCTGGTGCGCGCGCTGGAGCCCGGCCCGGGAGTGGGGCGGTGCGGCGGCCCCGGGCTGGTGTGCCGCGCGCTCGGTATCGACCGCGGCCTCAACGGGGCGCCGCTGCGACCGCCTCACCTCTACGTCGTCGACGACCACGCGCCGCGCCGCCGCGTGGTGGCCACGCCGCGGATCGGGATCTACAACTCAGGCGAGTGGCAGGACCGGCGCTTGCGCTTCTGCTGGGATTCGCCGCACCTCTCCCGGCCCCTGCCGAAAAAATCTCGGCGCGGCGGCTGAGGAGCCGGACTTACTCCTGCCGGTTCACGGCCAGCGGCCTGGACTGGGATCCGTCCGCTTCACCTCCGCCCAATCGGCGCGCACCGGGGCGAAGACATCGACCACCGTGCACCCTTCGGGTCCGGCGACGGCGTCGTGGGGAACGTGGCTTGGAATGGAGTAGGTGTCGCCTGGCCGCAGCTCGCGCTTCTCAGGTCCGACGCGCATCGTGATCACGCCCGAGATGACAAACCCAAGCTGCTCGTTCTCGTGGTGATGCTCCGGCAGCACCGCCCCGGCGTCCAGGTCGACGACGGCCATTGTGATGCGCTCGCCGTTGATGGCGCGCGCGGTGACGCCGTCACGAAGCGCGTGGGGGCGAACCGCGCCGAGCGACTCAAACCCGCTTTTCAATCGATCACCCGGTCGATGATTGTCGCAGTGCCGAGCCCGCCGCCGCAGCACATCGTCTCCAGGCCATAGCGGAGATCGCGGCGCTCGAGCTCATAGAGCAGGCGATTCATCAGGATCGCGCCGGACGCCCCCAGCGGATGGCCCACCGCGATGGCGCCGCCATTGACGTTGGTCTTGTCCATGTCAGCGCCGGTCTCCTTCTGCCACGCGAGCACGACTGAGGCGAACGCTTCGTTGACCTCGAACAGGTCGATGCTCTTGAGGTCCAGCCCGGCTCGCTTCAGCACCGCGGCCGTGCCCGGGATCGGACCTTCCAGCATCAGGACCGGGTCCGTGCCCACGACCGCCTGCGCGCGGATGCGGGCGCGAGGCTTGAGGCCGAGCTGCCTGGCCTTCTCGAGCGACATGAGCAGCACGGCGGCGCCGCCATCGGAAATCTGGCTCGAGTTGCCTGCTGTGATCGAGTGCTCGGGATTGAATGCCGGCCGCAGGGCCGCCGTCGCTTCGTAGCTCGCGTTCGAGCGGATGCCCTCGTCCCGGCTGAAGAGCTCGCGCTGCCCGTTGCCGTCGACCGGAACCTCGACGGGCATGAGCTGGGATTGCAAGTAGCCCTTCTCGGTCGCCTCGTGCGCGAGGTGATGGCTGCGGACGCCGAACTCGTCCATCTGCCGTCGTGAGACGCCGTACTTACGCGCCATCAGCTCGGCGGAGATCCCCTGGGGCACGAGGTCGTAGAGCTCGGTCAGCTCGGGTGGAAACGGTGACCCGGGCGACACCGCGTTGGAGCCCATCGGCACGCGGCTCATCGACTCCACGCCGCCGGCGATCGTGATGTCGCAGACGCCGGACTGGATGAGGTTGGCGGCGAAGTGGATCGCCTGCTGGCTCGAACCGCACTGCCGGTCGACCGTGGTCGCCGGCGTCGTGACCGGAAAGCCCGCGGTGAGCCAAGCGTTGCGTGCGATGTTGATGCCCTGCTCGCCGGCCTGGCTGACGCAACCGAACACCACGTCTTCGACCAGCTCGGGTGCGATGCCGGCGCGGTTGATGATCTCTTTGAGCACAACAGAGCCGAGGACGACCGGATGCACGTCCTTGAGCTTGCCATTGCGCCGGCCGATCGGTGTTCGGACTGCCTCCACTATCACGGCTTCGCGCATGGGTCAACTCTCCTTGCGGTCTTGGGGCTGTCGGTGTGGGCTCATTCTAGGAGGCCCCACTAACGGGTCATCGCGGCCGGTGTCAAGCCCACAAAGGTTTGCCTGGCAGTCCCAATTTCTTGGGCGTTGACGCGCCCATAAGCGCCTGTTAACTTTCGCGTCGCCCCAAGCGGCTGAGTACGGTAAACCTGAGGATACCGAACGTCGATTAGGTGGAAGGTCCGGCGCAAGCCGGGGTGGAAACCGAAAAACGCATAGGGGACTTCAGGGTAAACAGGAAGGTTGCTTGGGGCATCTTTTTCCACAACTCCTCCACACCCCTTTCCTCAGTTCAAAAAGCCGCTTATGAGGGCTTTCTTGCACGCTTTCTCCACAGCATCGGCGTCGAACGATGCACCCCTTTGCCGCAGCCACTTAACACCGTCTCGCAGGCGGGCGACCGGAGCCGGGTCCTCGTAGCGAAGCCAGCGGTAGGCGATCGCCCTCGACCAGGGCCGGCCCTCCGACTCATAGAGCCGGCGGTGGCTCTCGACCACGATCCGCTCCACCAGGCGAAGGAGCTCGGATTCGCCTTCGACCAGGCGGGCGAAGTCCTGCTCTGCCATCCACGCCAGCAGGCGCAGAAGCCGGCCCGCGGCGTCTACTCCCGCGCCTCCGGCTGCTGGTGGACCGCGCCCGTGGTCGGGATGTCGTACACGCTGGAGCGGAGCGTGCAGATGAAAGGCAGGTTACGGTAGAGCTCACGGTAATCAAGCCCGTAGCCGACCACGTAGTCGTTGGGGATCTGGAACCCGACGTAGCGGATCGGCACCTTGACCAGGCGGCGCAACGTGCGGTCCAGCAGCGTCACCACCTCGATGGAGGCGGGTCCCCTCGCATGCAGCTCGGAGAGGACGTAGTCAAGCGTGAACCCGGTGTTGACGATGTCCTCGACCAGCAGCACGTGCCGTCCTTCGATCGGGTAGTCGACGTCGCGTGCGATGCGCACGCGATCGTGCGGCTGAGCGCCAGCGTAGCGCCGAAGTTCCAGGTAGTCGATGACGAACGGCACCTTGATCTCTCGAGCCAGGTCGGCGAGGAAGAACGTGACGCCCTTCAGGACGCCCACCAAGACCAGGGACTGCCCGCGATAGTCGCGCGAGATCTTGCGGCCGAGGGCTCGCACTCGCGTCTCCAGCTCGACCGGCGAGATGAGGATGTCGCCCACGTCCTGCTTGCGCAGGTTCTGGACCTCGACCGCGCCGTAGCCCGCCTTGGCCAGCAGCTGTTGATAGTCCTTGCGATAGAGGAGCCGGACGTTGAGATCCGGGTAGAGCTCGCGCAGCAGCCGGAGCTTGCGGTTCTTCGGCGTCACCAGCGACTGCTTCATGGTCGTCAGCTCGACGTACATCTCGTGCTCGGGGAGGTAGAAGTCGGGCGTGAACATCTCGCTCACCCGCGTCCCCTCCCAGGCGATCGGAAACGAGACGGGCTCGTACACCCAACGGATCCGGTAGTAGTCCAGGAAGCGCGCGAATTCCTGTTCGGATGGATGGGCGAACTCGACGCGCGAGTGGGCCGGGCCTGTGCGTCTGACCAGGCGCGAGCGCTGCCTGACCGGACGGCGCCACTTCTGAGGGACGGAATGCTGCGCGGACGACGCCAAGGAGACCATGAGATTGTACTCTCGGGGCTGGAATCCCCATGAGCACAGCGGCGAGAAGGATGGTCGCCGAGCAGCTTCTGCCACACGGCGTCACCGACGAGCGCGTGCTGCAGGTGATGGCCGCGATTCCGCGCGAGGAGTTCCTGACCGGAAAGCTGCGGCGGCACGCCTACGAGGACCGCGCGCTGGCCATCGACTGCGGCCAGACGATCTCGCAGCCGCTGGTGGTGGCGCTGATGACGCAGGCCGTCGCGCCGCAGCCCGAGGACACGGCGCTCGAGGTGGGCACCGGGTCCGGCTACCAAGCGGCGGTGCTGAGCCGCCTGTGCCGCAAGGTCATCACGATCGAGCGCGAACCCGCGCTGGCCGAGCACGCGTCGGCCACGCTGGCGAGGTTGGGCTACACCAACGTCGAGGTCGCGGTCGCCGACGGCAGCCTGGGCTGGAAGGCGTCAAGCCCCTACGACATCATCCTGGTCGCCTGCGCCGCCCGCGAGGTGCCGCCCGCGCTGCAGGCGCAGCTGGCCGACGGGGGCAGGCTGGTCATCCCGGTGGCGACGAGTTTGGACGAGCCGCAGGACCTGCGCCTCTACCGGCGCCGCGGCGATGTGGTCCCCTTCCGATCGCTGTTCCCGGTGCTCTTTGTCCCTCTGCGGACGCCCTAGGGCGTCGCCTGCGGCGTGGGTGAGGCCACGGTCGTGGGCTGCGAGGTGCCGGTCAGCGTCTGGAGCTGCTGGAGCAGCTTGCCCACCTGGGCCATCTCGGCGGCGAAGGTGCCGAGGTCGCCGGCTTTCAGCGCCGCGTACGCGGCGGCGTAATGCTGGTTGGCCTGCGTGATGAGGTCTGCGACCTGGGCGATGAGCGCGGGTGTGATCGTCGGTGGCGGCGAGTTCGTCGGTGGGGGCGCGGTCGAGGTGCCGACCAGCTGGTCGATCGCCTGCTGCAAGGTGTCCGCGTAGGCCACCTGCGCCTGGTCGGCCAGGATCACCTTCTTCAGCTCGGGCAGGCTCGTCGCCTGGTTGGCGCGCAGGTAGATCGGTTCGAAGTAGAGGAAGGAGTCGCCGATCGGCACCACGAGCAGGTTGCCCTGCTGGACCTGCGACCCGGCCTGGTGGAAGAGGGTGAAGTCCTTGGATATGGTGGTGTTCTCGTTGATACGGTTGGCGACCTGCTGAGGACCGAAGATGACCTTGTCCTTGGGCAGCACGTACGACACGTACTCGCCGTAATGGGCGCCGTCGCTGCGAGCCGCCACCCAGGAGACCATGTTGTTCTTGCCGCGCGGCGTGAACGGCATGATGAGCAGGAACTCCGGATTCTGCTCGCCCGGTAGGCGGAAGAGCACGTAGTACGGCTGCACGGGAGCGGCGACGCTGCCGGGGGACGTCTGCGCCGTCGGTATGTCCCAGACGTCCTCGCGGGCGAAGAAGACCTTGGGGTCGGTGATGTGATACGTGGCGTAGATGCCGACCTGGACGTCGAACAGGTCGACGGGCACGCGCAGGTGGGCGCGCAGGCCGGCCGGCATCGCGTCGATGGGCTTGAAGAGCGACGGGAACGTGGCCCGGTAGGCCTTGATGATCGGGTCTTTGGGGTCGATGACGTAGAAGTCGGCGGTGCCTTCGTAGGCATCGATGACGACCTTGACGGAGTTGCGGACGTAGTTGATGTCGGTCGGGCTCGAGCTGGAGGGCTGGAAGGTGACCGTCTGTGAATAGGGGTAGGTGACGCCGGTCGTGTACGCGTCGAGAATCCAGTACACGCGCCCGTCGACGACGACCGAGTAAGGGTCGGCGTCGAAGGTGAGGAAGGGCGCGAGCTCGTTGACCCGGTCGACGATGTTGCGGCGGTAAAGCAGCTGGGTCTGATTCGTGATCTGGCTCGAGACCAGCAGGTTGACGTCGCCCAGCTTCAGCGACCAGAGCGCACGGTTGGCCCCTGTCATCGGCACCCCGTGGGTGCCCGTGTAGGTGGTGAAGACGTCCTGGCTGCCCTGCGGGTAGTCGAACTCGCGCGTGTTCGAGGGCACGAGCGCGTAGTTGGTCGTGAGCTCTCCGAAGTAGATGGCGGGCTGGGTGACTTTCACCGCTCCCATCGGCGGGAGCTGGCCGACCACGTAGTCAGGCAGGCCCTCACCGACGACGGCGTTGACCGGGCTGGCGGCGAGGCCGTACCCGTGCGTGTAGACGAGGTGCTGGTTGACCCAGTTCTGAGCCGACGCCGGAAGCTTGGAGAAGTCAAACTCCCGGGCGCTGATCTCGAGCTGCTGGTACTGGCCGGCAATCGTGTACCGGTCGATGTCGATGTCGTTGAACGTGTAGTAGGTGCGGATGGTCTGCAGCTGCTCGTATGTGTCCTTGAGCGGGGCGTAGTCCCACAGCCGCAGGTTGTTGACGGTGACCTGGTCGTTCTGCACCTCCTGGAGGTTGAGCGGCTGGTCGCCCGTGAAGTTGCTGACCGTGACGTTCGACAGCCCGTAAGCGGCTCGCGTGCCGGCGATCTCGCGTTCGATGTAGGGCAGCTCGTAGGACTGCGCACTCGGCGTGACGAAGAAGCTCTGCACGATTGCCGGGTAGATCTGACCGATCACCAGCATCGCCACCCAGACACCCGCGGCGCCGGCCGGCAGCCACACGCGCCTGAGCCAGATGTTCACGATGAGCGCGCCGGCGAGCAGGACGGCCGCCCCCACCTGGACGGTGAACAGGGGCAGCCTCGCGTTGACGTCGGTGTAGGCGGCGCCCCACACGATGCTGCTGTTGTGCGCGTACAGCAGGTCGTAGCGGCCGAGCCAGGTCGAGGCGGCAAGCACGAGGGCGAGGGCGGCGAGCATGCCGGAGAGATGAGCGATCGCGAGCGGGGTGAGGCGGAAATCGAAGGTGTCCCCTCGCCACGCGTATATGGCGCCGATCAGCAGCGCGGCCAAGAAGCTGAGCCCAAGCGCCCAGTTGGCGATGGAATGCAGCAGCGGAAGGGTGAGCAAGTAGAAGGCGACGTCCTGGCCGAGGACGGGGTCGGCGATGCCCGTGGGCGACGCGTGCTGGAAGAGGGCCAGGCTCTGCCACTGGGTGCCCGCTCCGCCGGACAGCACCAGCGCGATCAGCGCCCCGCCCACCAGACCGACGACTCCGGTGGCGCTCCTCACGCTCGAGCGCCGGATCCCGACCGCCCGCAGCCCAGGCCCGGAGCGCACGCGCAGGGCGATGAGGACGTTGGCCACCAGGTAGATGAAGGCGAGCGCGAAGCTGCCGAGGAAGAGCGCGGCTTGCAGCACGAGCCGGGTGGTGAAGACATCCCTGTAGCCGAGCGCGCCGTACCACTGCTGCTCGGTGAAGAACCACACGATCGGGCTGGCGAAGACGAAGATGAGGAAGGCGAGGCCGAAGAGCGCGGCGCCAAACCAGAACCGACGAGGCGGCCGGGGGATCCGGATCTCCCTCCCCCCTTCGAAGGGGCCGCCGCGCTCGAATGGATCGAAGGGCCGGTAGCGGCGGGTCATCTGGGTGGAAGCTTAGACCGAAGCCAAGACGTGGTCGTCAAACCGAAGCCAGGGCGTGGTCGTCGGCGCTGAAGTCCAGGTCCGCGTCCAGTGGCGGGTTGGCGAGGTGCCATCGCACCGTGCTCAGCAGGGTCTGGGCGGGATCGGACGTGGTCCAGCCGAGCAGAGCTCGCGCCTTGCGCGCGCTGGTGAGGACGTGCTGGGTCATCGTGCCGGTCGGCTTCAGGTCCTCGGGCAGCAGATCGTCGGCGACACGCACGAGCTCGGCGTTCGACCCGGCGGCGTCCAGGATCATTCGCGACCACAGCCCGACCGAGTAGCTGCGGTCTTCGCCAAGGTTGAGAGGCTCGCCCGCGGCCGAGGGGGTCTTGAGCACCAGGTGCACTCCGCGCGCGATGTCTCGCACGTAAGCCCGGCACGTCAGCCACATGCCGCCGCCGAACGGGATGCGCGTGCGCCCGGCACGGACTCGCCGGAGGATGAACTCTTCACGCTTCTGGTAATCGCGCTCGCCGTACACCATCGGCAGCCGGACCGACGTCGCGCCGCGCGGCAGATAGACATCTTCGACGTCGAGCTTGTCGTAATCGTCGAGGCCGGGCATCCTGCCTCGATACGGATAGCGGTTCGCGCGAACAGGAGACTCTTCATCAAGCGGAACCGGATCGGTTTCGCGGTCCTCGTTCAGGGCGCCGAAGGCTCGGTAAACGTCGATGCTGGAGATGACGACCAGGCGAATCCCGGCCGGCAATGCGTCGAGCGCGGCCTCCGAGTCGGTCCGCGTCAGCGCCCGGCAGTCGATGGCGCCATCGGGCTTGAAGGCGGCGAGCTCTCGACGATGAGAGACCAGATCCGTGCGTTCGGCGTGAAGGTGCTGGACGTCGGGCAGGTCGGCGGGTTCCAGCTGACCGCGATGGACGATCAGGACCTGATGGCCGGCTCCCGCAAGCTCCTCGACGATGGCGCGGCCGATGAACCGCGTGCCGCCGAGGACGATGACCCTCAACCCACGCGACATGTTACCTCCTCGGCTGGAAACCGATGCGGGGAACCTAGTCCTTCAGGTTGCTGGGGTCGAGCAGCTCGTGCTTGGGGCGTTCGATGCGCCGGCGCGACCGCATGATCTCGATGAGCTTCTTGCGCCCCTTCGGCGGGCCGATCATGATCGCGCCGACCAGATGGTCGTCCTTGAAGAAGAGCTTGCGATAGAACTTCTCCTCGAAGCTGTACGTGCGCACTGACTCCAGGCCGGGCTGCACGTCGGGAGTGACTCCCATCACGGCCAGCGTCGACCCGAACATGGTGGTCGTGTAGGTGGGCACGTCGAAGAAGTCTTCGTCGCCGCCGGCCATGTTGCGAGCCGCGACCTTGCCGTGGGCCTCGGCGTTGTCCCACGTCCCCATCTGGTTGTGCCGCTCGACCATGAGGTCGTAGAAAACGGCGATGTCGCCCGCCGCGTAGGCGTCGGGTGCCGAGGTGCGCAACTTGGAGTCGGTGACGATGCCCTTGTTCAGCTCCACACCCGCATCGCGCACCGGCTCGGTGTAATAGTCGAGGCCGACGCCATATGCCAGGAGATCGAACTCCACCCTGCGGCCGTTGACGGTCTCGGCGGTGAAGCGTCCGTTGGTCCGCCCGAACTTCTGCACCTCATCGGACGTGATGAACTCGACGCCTTGTGCCTCACCCAGCTGGCGGCACAGCCGGCCCCCCTCCTCATCGAGCACGTAGCGGAGGAACCAGGGCCCCCGCATGATCCACGTCAGCTGCGCCTTCTGGCGAAAGCTCACGCCTTCGGCGAGCTCGTATCCGATGAAGCTCCCGCCCATGACCAGGACTCTGTCCGCGGCGTCCGCCTTCTCGATGATCGCGTCGGTGTCGTCGAGCGTCTGGAATCCGACGCACGCGGAAACCTCGTCCGAGCCCGGCCACGGCGGCGGTTTCGGGCGGCCGCCCGTGGCGATGAGGATCGCGTCGTAGGCGAATTCCTGGCCGCGATTCGTGCGCACCACCTTGCCCCGCACGTCGATCTCGGTCGCCCACGTCTCGAAGTGAACCTCGAGATTCTGCTTCGCGTAGTCCTCGACCGACCGCATCATCACCTTCTCCCGGCGCACCTGGCCGCGCAGGTAGCGCGGCAGCGCGACGCGGTTGTAGAGCGGGTGGCGCTCGGCCGCGATGATCACGATCGACGCTTCGGCGTCTGCCTTGCGCAGCTCCTCCGCGCACGTCTGCCCGGCGATGCCGTTACCGATGACGACGTAACGCCGCGTCACTACAGGGTCAAGCCGTAGATGTAGCTGGTGTCGTCATCATTCGCTAAATCGTATCCGGAAGCGGTGAGGTCCTCGGCGGCCGGGTGCTCGCGCGGCAAGGCGACGGTGACGTGGTCGAGCCCGTCGGCATCCGCTTCGAACCGCAGCGCCAGCAACAGCGCGCGCAGCGCCTCGCCTCGGCCGGCCAGGAACGCGACGGCGATGTTGTCTCCCCATGGGTCGCGAAGTCCGACGACTGAGCGGCCGCCTGGTCCGGCCCGCAGCATGCCGATTTCAGCCAGCCGCTCGAGCTCGGCGGCGTCGAGGTCGCGAGCGCCGTTGAAGTCGACCGAGACGCCGTGGTAGAGCTCGATGCCGGGGCTCGCGGCGACCGCCGGCCAGAGCCTCCCGGCTTCGGCCGCGGCGGGGATGCGGGCCGACTCGCCGCCCTCGACTCGCGATCCTCGCCACCATCGCACGTCGAGCAAACGCCGAAAGCCGGAGGATTCGAAGAGCCCGGCGGCGCTCGGGTTGCCGGTCGCCAGGCGCATCTCGCCAAAGCCCTGCTCCCTGGCCTCGGCGATCGCGGAGGCGAGCATGGCGCGCGCGAGTCCCCGCCGCCGGTGCGTGCCGGCCACGCGCAGGCCCTCGTACCAGATCAATCCCGGCGCGTACGGCCGCAGGCGCTGCAGGCCGACGACCACCCCGTCCACCTCGGCGGCCTGGAACGCGGCGCCGGCGTCGGCAACCCAATCGTCGAACACGCGCGGCAGGTAGTCGCGCCCGTCCCAGATGTCGCGCGTCAGCTCGATCACCCGCTCGCGGTCCGCCGGCCGCACCGGCCTGATCACGAGCTCCGTGGTTGCCAATGCGCAACTCCCGACAGCGCCATGCCGCTGTCGCACACGAGCTCGTCGCCGTCTCGCGTCAGCATCTCCTCGAGCATCGCTCGTCCCCGGGGCTCATCCCAGGCATCGCCGGCGAGCGCGCGGCAGTCGGCGAGCGCCTCGTCGAGATCGCTGTAGCGGTTGACGACCGGGTAACGGATGAACCTGACGTCGGGTGCGACGCCCATCTGCATCAGCAGCATGAAGAGGTCGCTGAACTGAGGTATGCGCGCGCCGGGCGCTCCCGTGATCCGCTCCCTGATGATCGCCCCGGGGTGAGGGATCGGCCCCTCGCGCAGCATGACGAAGACCCGCTCGCGAGCCGATCGGTCCAGTTTGGCGATGAACGGCACCGGTTCCTCGACGCCGTAAAGGACGTGGCAGCAGATGACCAGGTCGGCGGGAGCGACCTCGGCGTCCTCCCACGTGCTGGCGATCACGGTGATGTTGTCGCGCGCGGGAATGTGCGCTCGCATCCCTTCCGACGGCTCGACGGCAGTGACCCACTCCAATCGCTCGGCCAGCGGCACCGCATGGCGTCCGGTCCCGGCGCCGGCGTCGACCAGAGTCTTGCGCGGCGAGAGGTAGGGAGCCAGGACCTCGAGGAATTCGTCGGCGCGCGCGTGCGTGGTCCGTGCGAAGGTCGCCGCCCGCCGGTCCCAATAACCGGCGTCGCTGTGTGCGGCGGCCAGGCTCGCCCGTGCCTGGACGAGCCTCCGCCAGTGCTCAGACCAGTCCATGCCGCCGGCGGCAGTCATCGCGTCCCGCATTGAATCTCGAGGCTAGCATCACCCTGGATACGATTAGCGGCACCGTGGCCGGTGACCAGACGTCAGAGTTCAACGCGGCCGAGTCCGCGCTGCTGGCCCGCTACTTCACCAACCTCGATCGACCGGTGTTCGCGCTCCGCAACCTGCCGGAGGTCGTCAAGGGAGCGCTGTTCTCGCGCTATTCGCGGACCGAGAAGAGCCTGCGCCGGGTGCTCCTCGACGAGTTCATCAACGCGCCAGAGTCGGGTTTCGAGCTGCTTGCCGGGGCGCCGTCCGGTGACGACGACATGGTCGCCGTGCGCCGGGCGGAGGAGTTCTACGAGCGCGTCCTCGTCGGGTATGGCGACGACTCGGTGGCGGAGCTGGCCGGCGCGCACGTCGCGGTCGAGCGGACGTCGACGCTGGCGGCCAAGGCGCTGGAGGACAGCCGGATCGGCATCTCGCCGCTGGAGAAATCGACGCGATACGTGCGCTTCGACCGGCCGGGCCCCGACGGCCGTCACCTCTACTTCCGCGGTCCCGAGCTGGCGCATCCGGATTACGAGCCGGCCGCCGACGCGCTTTTCGATACATACAGCCGGCTGATCGACCCAGTCACGCGGGCGATCCGCGACCGTTTCCCGCTGGAGGAAGGTGAGACCGAGCGCGCCTGGAAGTCGGCGACCAGGGCCAAAGCGCTCGACCTCCTGCGCGGGCTGCTCCCGGCGGGGACGCTGACCAACCTCGGCCTGTTCGGGAACGGTCGGGCGTTCGAGTACCTGATCACGAAGATGGCCGCACACGAGCTGCCGGAGTGCCAACACCTTGCCGCCGAGCTGCATCGCGAGCTGGCCCGGGTCATCCCGTCGTTCGTCAAGCGAGCCCTGGACGACCGCCACGGCCGCCCGGCGGCGGAGCGCCTGTCGAGGGTCCGGTCGGCGGTGGAGGCAATGGCCAGGGATTCGCCCTCCGCATCTGGGGGGGCGGTCCGGGAACCCAGCGTGAAGCTGCTGGAGCACGACCCCGAGGCCGAGCGGAAGGTCGTCGCGGCGGCGCTGTTCCCGCATTCCGACCGGAGCTTGCGGGAGCAGGCCGCCGACCCCGCCGCCCTGCTCGAAACCTTGCTGGGCGACCGCGCCAACCGGCGCCAGCGCGCCCCGCGAGCGCTCGAGCACGCCCAGTACACGTTCGAGATCGTCGCCAACTTCGCCGCCTACCGTGACCTCCACCGGCACCGGATGCTCACCCAGGACCGGCAGCCGCTGGGCACCGCCCTCGGCTACGACCTGCCGCCGGGCCTGGACGAGCTGGGAATGGCTGAGCCTTTCGTCTCCGCGGTCGAGCGCGCGGCGGACGTCCACCGGCGCTTGGAGCGCGAGCTCGGGCCCGCGCTCGCCCAGTACATCGTGCCGCTCGCGTTCCGCGTGCGCTGGTACTTCCGCGCCAACCTGCGGGAGGTGTACCACCTGTGTGAGCTCCGGACGACCCCCCAGGGCCATCCCGACTACCGCTGGGTCGCCCAGGAGATGTTCCGCCGCGTCGCCGAGGTCCACCCGCGGCTGGCCCGATACGCCCGGTTCGTCGACCTGGGCCCCGGAGACGAGCTCGAGCGACGGCAGGCGGAGCGCCGGCTGGACGAGAAGCTCGGCGCGCTCGACCGTCGCGTGCGATAGCATCACCCAGCAGTTTCCGTACGGGAGGAAGAGTGTGGTTTTGAGCGAAGCCCTGGCGCCGCGCGGACCCGAAAGGCGGAGCGTCGAGAGGCGATTGGGCGTCGAGCGGCGCTACGCGGAGCGGCGCGAGCCGGTGCGGGCGACCATCGGGCGGCGCACCACCACTCCGTTCGAGAGGCGCGTCGCCGAGCGGCGCATGCTGGAGCGCCGGTCTCAGTGGCCTGAGCCTGCGGCTCAGTAGCACCCCCCGTGCCTGGCGCCCGGCGCATTTTTTGAGCACGGTGCGCCCGGCTCTCATCGTCCACGGCGGGGCGGGCCCCGTCCCGGAGGCCGAACGCCCGCTGCGTCAGGCCGCGGTCGAGCGCGCCCGTGACGCCGGCTGGGCGGAGATCGGCGACGGCGCGCTGGCGGCGGCGGTGGCGGCGGTGCGTCACATGGAGGACGAGCCACTGCTCAACGCCGGCATCGGCGCCTGCCTGAACCTGGACGGCGTGGTCGAGCTGGACGCGGGCGTGATGCAGGGCGGCGACCTGCGCGCCGGCGGCGTCGCCGGCCTGCGGGACGTGAGGCACCCGATCGACCTGGCGCTGGCGGTGATGCGCGACGGCCGCCACGTCCTGCTCGCCGGGGAAGGAGCGTCTCGTTTTGCCCGCGAGCACCGCGTCGAGATGTGCGACCCCTCGACCTTCATCACCGACCGCAAGCGCCAGGAGCTCGAGCGTGGTGGGGACACGGTGGGAGCGGTCGCCCGGGACGGCGACGGCAGGCTGGCCGTCGCGGTGTCGACCGGCGGAATCAACGGGAAGCTGCCCGGCCGCATCGGCGATTCCCCCATCCCCGGCGCCGGCTTCTATGCCGACGACCGCTTCGGCGCGGTTTGCGGCACGGGCCAGGGCGAGGCCTTCATCCGCCTCGCCCTGGCGCGGCTGATGGTGATCGAGCTGGAGCATGGCGTGGATGCGGCGGCGGTGGCGAAGGGCGCGGTCGCCCTGCTCGGCCGATCGCTGAAGGCGTCAGGCGGCGTCATCCTCATCGGCCGCGAGGGCCAGCCCGAGGCCGCGTTCAACACCCCCGCGATGCCCTGGGCAAAGGCTCATTGATCGACTCCGTCAACACCGGGGAGCTGGTCGCGCTCGCCCTGCACCGCGCCGGGGTCAGCCACCTGTTCACGCTCAACGGCGGTCATATCTGGCCGATCCTCACCGGCGCCTCCGAGCACGGCATCCGGATCATCGACGTCCGCCACGAGCAGTCCGCCGCCCATGCGGCGGAGGGCTGGGCCAAGGTCACGCGCGAATGCGGCGTCGCGGCGGTGACCGCCGGTCCCGGCGTCACCAATTCGACCTCGGCGCTCGCCCAGGCGCAGTCGGGAGACAGCCCGGTCTTCGTCATCGGCGGCCGCGCGCCGGAGGCGAGATGGGGCATGGGCTCGCTGCAGGAGATGGACCATGTCGCCGTCGTCAGGAGCCTGACCAAGAAGGCCTTGACGCTCGCGTCGGCTGAAGCGGCCTACAGCACCGCCGCGGAGTGCATGCGCACCGCGTTGAGCCGGCGCACCGGGCCCGTCTTCATGGACGTGCCGCTCGACGTCTTCTTCGGCGCCGCGGATATGCCCGAAGCGACCGAGCACCTGACGCCAGACCCCGGCGCACCGCCGGACCCGGACCTGATCCTGCGGGTCGTTCGGTTGATCAGAGAAGCACAGCGGCCGGCGGTGATCGCGGGCGGCGGCGTGTGGTGGGCGCATGCCGAAGCCGAGCTCCAAGCGCTCGTCGAATCCGCGCATCTGCCCCTGTGCGTCAACGGCATGGCCCGCGGCATGCTGCCAGCGGAGCACCCGCTGCTCGTCGCGCGCGCTCGCGGCCCGGCCCTGGGCGAGGCGGACCTCATCCTCGCCGTCGGCGTCCCGCTGGATTTCCGGTTGAACTTCGGCCGGCCGCCCGTCTTCGCCGAAGACGCCCAGTTGGTTTACATCGACGTCGACGACCACCGCAAGCACCGCGCGGCCGGCGTCGCCATCTACGGCGACCTGAGGGCGGCGCTGGCCGCGCTCAGCGCGGCGGCCGGCGCACCTGAGCGCACCGCCTGGCTGGCGAAGCTGCGCGCGGCGGAGGCCGACGCGCGGCGCCGCGATGAAGCCATGACGCAGTCTGACTCCGTGCCCGTGCATCCCGCCCGGTTGATCGCCGAGGTGGACAGGTTCAGCGATCCTGACGCGATCCTGGTCGGCGACGGCGGCGACTTCGTGTCCTTCGCCGGCCGGCTCCTCCAGCGTCCCGCACCTGGGTTGTGGATCGATCCCGGCCCTTTCGGCTGCCTCGGCTCCGGGCCGGGCTACGCCATGGCGGCGAAGCTGGCGCGACCCGACCGGCAGGTGATCCTCCTATCCGGCGACGGCGCCTTCGGCTTCTCCGCCATGGAGTTCGACACGATGGTGCGTCACCGCATCCCCGTCGTCTGCGTGGTCGGCAACAACGGGATCTGGGCCTTGGAAAAGCATCCGATGCGGAGCCTGCTCGGGGTCAGCATCGCCACCGACCTGGGGCCGCGCACCCGGTACGACAAGGTGGTCGAGGCGCTTGGTGGTCATGGTGAGCTGGTGGAGCGCCCCGAGCAGATCAGGCCGGCTTTGGAGCGCGCTTTCAGGTCGGGCCTGCCGGCGTGCGTCAACGTCATTTGTGACTCCGAGGCCGAATATCCGCGATCATCTGTCCTGATATGAGCGCTGCAGAGTTGAAGCCGGTCGTTGAAGCGGATGAATGGCGCACTGCCCAGTCGCAGTTCGACACCGCCGCGGAGATCATCAAGCTCGAGCCCTGGCTGCGTGAGGTCCTGCGCGAGGTCCAGCGGGAGTTCACGTGCAACTTCCCGGTCAAGCTGGACGACGGCAGCCTGCGCATCTTCACCGGCTACCGCGTGCAGCACAACATCAATCGCGGGCCCGCCAAGGGCGGCATCCGCTACCACCCCGACGTCTCCCTCAACGAGGTCAAGGCGCTGGCGATGTGGATGACCTGGAAATGCGCCACCGTCAACATCCCTTTCGGCGGCGCCAAGGGCGGCATCATCGTCAACCCGAAGGAGCTGTCGCTCAACGAGCTCGAGCACATGACCCGCCGGTTCGCGACCGAGATCTCGATCCTCATCGGCAGCGACCGCGACATCCCGGCGCCCGACGTCAACACCGACGGCCAGACGATGGCGTGGATCATGGACACGCTCTCCATGCACCTCGGCTACTCGGTCCCGGCCTCGGTGACCGGCAAGCCGATCGAGGTCGGCGGCTCCCTCGGCCGGATCGAAGCGACCGGGCGAGGTGTGACCATCTGCGCGGCGGCGGCGCTCGATCATCTGGGCAGGCATCCGCACCAGACACGGGTCGCGGTGCAGGGGTTCGGCAACGTGGGCAGCGTCAGCGCCAAGCTGCTCGAGGAGGCGGGCTGCACCGTGGTCGCGGTCTCGGAGGATTACGGAGGCATCTACAACCCGCTCGGCCTCTCCATCAAGCGGGTGCTCGAGTACCGAGCGCGCGAGAAGACTCTGAAGGGTTTTCCCGGCGCGCAGGAGATCGGCAACCAAGAGCTGCTCGGCGTCGATTGCGATCTTCTCGTGCCCGCCGCCATCGGCAACCAGCTCACGTCGCGCAACGCCCGCGACGTGAAGGCGAAGCTGATCGTCGAGGGCGCGAACGGCCCCACGACGCCGGAGGCGGATGCGATCTTCCGCGAGCGCGACATCTTCCTGGTGCCCGACATCCTCGCCAACGCGGGTGGGGTCACGGTCTCGTACTTTGAATGGGTGCAGGACCTGCAGTCCTTCTTCTGGTCGGAGCACGAGGTGAATCAGAAGCTGACGGCGATCCTGACGCGAGCGTTCGCCGAGGTCTTGAAGACGAAGCTCGAGCGCAAGCTGGACATGAGGATGGCCGCCTACGTGCAGGCGGTGTCTCGCGTCGCCGGCGCGACGCGCGAGCGAGGTTTGTACCCGTAGCCTAGATCTCGCGCGTTCGGAAGCTCCAGATGCTCAGCGTGAACATGAGCGCGAACCACACCACGACCCAGGTCAGGAAGGCGACGGGAGGAGGGTCGACGGCGGCGAACGGATTGGCGCGCCCGACGGTGCCCGCGGCCCGGAGCGACGCCAGCACCGCGTCGGGCTCCATCGCATAGACGGCGCCTCGCCACAGCCCGTCCGTGGGCAGCAGCAGGTGGCTGATGACGCCGACGTTCTGGATCGCCTGGTTCTGCAGCCCGGCGCCGATGTCTCCGACGATGCCCCCGATCCAGCCGATCAGCCAGGCCACAAGCGCGATCACTCCACCGGTGATCCCGGACAGGCGAGTCGACAGGAGCAGGCCCAGCGAGAGAAGGGCCAGGCCCTCGGTCCCGACGAACACGACCAGCTGGACCGGGTGAGGTGGCAGGTAGCCTGTCGCCCAATTGACGGCGGTGAGCTCGAGGAACGCCGAACCCGCGGCATAGATCCCGACCAGCACCGCAAGCCCGAGCCATTTGCCGATCACCACTTCGCTTCGGCGCAGCGGACGCGCGAGCATCGAGAGCAGAAGACCGCTTTCGACCTCGCTCGAGATGAGCGGCCCGGCCACCACCGCCGCGCTCAGCGCCAGCACCCCGCTGTACATGAAGGTGACGACGATCAGCAGCTGAGAGGAGATCAGGACCACCTCCTCGTGCGGCAGCAGCAAGCCGTCGCCATGCCTGACGGTCGTGATCTTGTGGAAGCCCCAGGCGGAGAAGCCGACGATGACCAGCGTCAGGATGACGAGCGCCAGGAGCAGCCGGCGGCGTGAGGCCTCCTGGACCGTGAGGCGGGCGACGACCAGGACCGGCGGCACCGTCATCCCTCCTCGTCTTCGAGAAGCTGCAGGAAGCGATCCTCCAGCGTCTGGTGGCGGGGCGCGACCTCATAGACCCGTCCGCCCAGCTCGACGATCGCCGACACCAGGTCGGGCACGCGCTCGGGAGTCAGGTTCGTGAAGGTCAGCTGGTCGCCCTCGTCGTCGACGTGTCCGAAGCTCGACAGCTTTCCCTTGGCAGCGTCGCCGAGCCCGGTCGCCCTGACCTTCACGGCGGTGCCGCTGAGCAGCTCGTCCATGGTCCCCGAAGCGATCACGCGGCCGTGGTCCATCACTGCCACCCGGTCGCACACCTGCTCGACCTCGCTGAGGAGGTGTGAGTTGAGGAAGACGGCGGTGCCGCGCGACGCCAGGCCGCGGATGATCTCGCGCACGTCGTGCCGGCCGACCGGGTCCAGCGCCGAGGTGGGCTCGTCGAGAAAGACGAGCTCGGGTTCGCCCAGGAGCGCCGCGGCGAGGCCGAGGCGCTGCTGCATGCCCTTGGAGTAGGTGCTCACGCGATCGTTCGCGCGCTCGCTCAGCCCGACCGTGTCGAGCGCGGTCGCGATCTCGTCCTGCCAGCTGGAACGCGGGAGCGGGGCCAGCTCGCAGTGGAGCGCGAGCACCTCGCGCGCGGCAAGCCAGCCCTGGTAGCGGAAGAGTTCGGGCAGGTAGCCGATGCGGCGGCGGGTGTGCAGATCGCCGATCGGCCGGCCCAGCAGCCACGCCTCGCCGGAGCTGGGGGTGAGCAGCCCGAGCAGCAGCTTCACCGACGTGGTCTTGCCCGCGCCGTTGGGGCCTAAGAAGCCGAAGACCTCGCCCCGCGGCACCGTCATCGAGAGCCCCGCCAGCGCGACCGTGCGCCCGAAGCGCTTGGAAAGGTCGACGGTGTGGATGGCCGGCGTGCCGGCGGCCGCCCGCCGGAGAGCGGCCGCGTCCGGGACCGGTGCTGCCTCAGCCACGCGATGAGGCTATATCGCGGATCAACCCAGATGGTTGGCGATGTCGACGACCTGGGACTGCTTGAGGGTGCCGGCGACCCCGTAGACGACGCCGTTCTTGACCCAGATCACCGCCGAGCCGAGGCCTGTGTTATCACCCAGCGCGACCCCCTGGACGCCTTCGACCTGCACATTGGACGAGGTCGCGTACTGGATCGGAATGGGGATCGGCAGCGTGGTGCTGGGGTCCCCGATGGCCCTGATCGCCGCGCTGAGCTGAGGCGAGATGCCCGGCAGCGCCAGCAGGTAGTCCTCGAGCTGCTTCACCGTGACCTGCGTCGAGGTGGCGACAGGGGCGCTCGATTCCGCGATCACCAGCTGTGGCAGGCCGCTCATGCTCGCCTGGGAGCTCGAGCCGGAATTCAGGTTGCCGAACACCTCGACCACCGCCGGGCCGACCGTCACGGTCAGGGTGGCGCCGTCCAGCCCGCTCGGCATCGCCGGCAGCGTCTTGCCGGCGGCTTTCGCGGCGGCGGCGGCCTGGTCCTGGCTGAAGGTGAACACGCCGACCGCCTTGGGCAGGGCGGCGTAGGTCACCGTGCTCGAGACCCCGGCCGGAAGGGCGCCCACGACCGGCGGCCGCAATCCGGAGACGGAGGCCGCCTCGGCGGCGCTGGTCACGACCTGGGGCTGTGGCCTCGCCGTCCAGGTGACGGTGCCATAGGCGCTGAGCTCGGACAGCGCCTGCATGTCGGCGACGGTGACGGGCACCGGGGTCACGGTCGTCGGGGCGAAGAAGTTCCCATCCTGCGCGATGCTGGTCGCGACCAGCGCCGTCAGGCCGATCGCGGCCGCGAGCCCGATCACGAGCGGGCGCGAAATCGGGCGCACGAGCGGCAGGCGGAGGCCGAACTTCGGCTGCGCCGCCGGCGCGGACGCCACCCGCTCGAACGCCGACGCGACGTCGACTTCAAGACCGGGCACCGCGAGCAGCCCCTGGATCGCGCGGGCGTCGTCCGCCACCGCCCTGTACCGTCCCTGGCACTCCTCGCACTTCGCGTAGTGGCGTGCCTCCGGACCGGTGTGAGCGTCCGGCTCGTCAACCATCCGGCGCAACGTTCCCTCAGACAGATGAGCCACCGGTAACCTCCTTGCGCAACGCGGCTTCGGCGCGTCTCAACAATGTGCCGACCTGGCCGATTCCGACGCCGAGTGCCTGGGCCACCTCGGCATAGCTGAGACCGCTGGCGCGAAGCACGAGCACGGCGGCCGGTTTGGGTGCGAGGCGGCTCAGCGCCTGGCGAACCCGGCGCCGATCCTCGCTCAGCTCGAGCTGCTCCTGTGGATCCACGGCTTGGGCGTTCTCGTCAGCAGCCTGCGCCAGCTCGCGCCGTTGCCGGCGCCGGGCGCCACGCAGGCGGTTGAGCGCGGCGTGCGCGGCGGCGCGGTGCAGCCAGGCCGGGGCGTACCGGGCGCCGGCCGAGTGAAGCCGGTGGAAGTCGATGAACACCTCCTGCGCCACGTCTTCGGCCTCATGCGGATCGGCAAGGACGCGATTGGCGATGCCGGCGACACGCGCGTATTCAGCCGTGAAGAGGGCTTCGAACGACTCCTCGTCGCTATTCACGCCCGCCATCATCATGCCCACCGCTCGGGCCCCGAGATTGACACCCACTACCAGGTAAGCACCACAGAACGCCACTTTGTGACAGCTCGCCCGCCTCCTGTCGCGGAAAGGGGCCGGGTGTGGTGCTCAAGCCGGCGGTGAGGCGGTCGACCTCCTGCCCAGCAGGTGGCCGCCGACGGCGCGCAGGAAGGGCCCGCCCCAGATGCCGAGGGACAGCAGGCTGACGAAGATGACGACGGCGTCGATGCTCTCGCGCCCCTTCCCCTCCCAGTACACGTCCCGGAGGTTCAGCCAGAGCGCGAATTCATCGAGCGCCAAAGCGGCGCCGACGCCGTAGGCGATGGCGGTGACGCTCGCCAGCCAGCTGGACCCGGTGCCCTGCTCGATCAGCCAGATATAGCCCACGACCAGCAGCAGAAGGATGCCCCACACGAGGTGGTGGATGTGGATGCCGCCGCCGCTCACGTTGTGGAACGGCCCGACGCCGGCCCGGATCATGTGCGTGATCCCTCGCACGATGCCGAAGGTGACCAGGAAGCCGAGCGAGGCGAGAAAGAGCCGCTCGCGGCGCTCGTTCTTGAAATGGAACCGATAGAGCCGCCTGAGGGCGTCCACGCTCAGCCGGCGAGCGGCCTTTTGCTGCGCGCGCTGCGCGCGATCTCGTCCTCGAGGATGGCGAAATCGTTGCGCGGCAGCGCGTGGATGTGGCCCTGAAACGCAAGCGTCCAGTGTTCGGGCGGCCACTTGCGCACGTAGTCGAGGCGGTAGGCCAGATCCTTGGCGGGCACCCAATCCGCATCTTCGAGCACGATGTCGGAGCGGATGTGGACGCGCCACGGGTAGTCCTCGTCGCGGCGGGCCGACCGCCAGATGGGCGTGTGGTCCTCATACATCGGCGAGGCGATGGTCACCGTCGCCGCGAACGCCATGCGGCCGGTCACGTAGTAGATGACCCGGTCGCCGACCCGCATCGTTTCGACCCGACGCCGGTGCCGGCTCTTCAGGCCCTGGATCGTGAACCCGTGCTCGCGGGTCTTGCGGAAGTTGTCCGGCGAGCTGACCACCATCCAGTACTGCGCGGAGCGGCCTTCGGAACGCCCGGACTTGCGTTTCCGCTTGCGGCCCGACCTGGCCGGGCGCTCGGAACCGCCGGTGGTGGAGGGTGCGGAATCTGGCTGCGGGTCTTCTGCCACGATGGCATTGTCGCCGAGCGAGCTCAGTCGCCGGTGGGTCCGGCCGGCCGGCGGGGTCCGAGGTCCTGCGGTTCGGGCAGCAGGACCGTGAGGTTGCGGATCTGTGCGATGTGGCCCATCTCGTGCCGCGCCACCAAGCGGCAGACCTCGAGCAGGGAGAGGCCGCCGCCGCGTGGGTCGCTGATCGTGCGCTCCCACTCGCTCTTACCCCAACCGTGCAGGAGATCCACCGTCCGGCGGCGAACGCGCGCGAAGTCCTCGAGCCCCTCCTGCAGCGGACGTTCCCCCTCGGGGTCCTGGCCCGGGTCGATGGCCGCCCGGACGTCGGCCGTCATCTTGCCGTCGAGGTGGGCGTGCCGCAACAGCGAGTCGACCTTCGAGCCCGCCTCCAGCAGGTGGCCGATCAGCCCGCCGAGAGTGGGGAAGGCGGGGCCGTGGCGGTACTTCAGTCGCGCCTCGTCCAGGCCGTAGACGAGGTCGCCGATGCGCTCAGGCACGGAGCTCATCAGCAGGACCACGTCCGCCGCGGGCATGTCCTCCTCCAGTTCCACGATCTATTTCTGGGTGGCGTAGATCCAGGTGAAGCCGATCACCAGGCCCACGACCATGAGGAAGAACAGCAGCTCGGCTCTGATGGCGATGCGCACCAGGCGGCGGGCACGGCGGGTCCTGGCGCCGCAGCGCTGGCAGTACGCGGCCTGCGGTATCAGCTCCGCTCCGCACGCATCGCACGCGATCTGGACCTGAGCCATCCCACTGAGTCTAGCGACGGTAGACGGCGCGGCCCTCGACCTCGTCCTTGTTCAACCTCTTGTTCAGGTGCAGGCCCTCGAGCAGGAACTCGAGCACGGAGGCTCGCACCTCGGGCCGGTCCGGCAGTCCGAGCTTCCTCAATGCCGTCGCCATCTCGGGCAGCTCGCCGATGGTCCGCGTGTACGTGCGCGCGGGGATCCCTTCGCCGACCTCGAGCATGCTGCCTTCCTCGAAGTGAGCGACGATGCCGTCGAACTGCGAGGCCGAGAAATAGCGGCTGAACACGGCGCTGACCGCGCCGCGCTCCAGGCGCGAGAGCACCTGCTCCTCCTTGCCTTCGTCGAGCGCCTCGATCTCCACGCGGCCGGTGGTCGAGGAGGTGAGGAACGCGAGGTCGGTGATGCGCGGCACGGCCAGGGATTCGCCAAGGCGGGCGGCGCGGCGGACGGAGTTGCTGGCGAGGTTCTCGAAGTTGGCGATCGACATGCGCACCGACACGCCGGACGATTGAGAGATGTGCGGGCTGCGGCGCGCGAGGTGGGTGAGCTCGGCCACGATCTCCTTCATGAAGGTGGGCAGGATCACCTCGAAGTCCTCCGGGACCGGGTGCCGCTCCGCCTCCATGATCTGCATCTCCTCGCCGATGCTCAGCGGGTAGTGCGTGCGCACCTGCGAACCGAACCGGTCCTTGAGCGGGGTGATGATGCGGCCGCGCGAGGTGTAGTCCTCGGGGTTCGCGCTCGCGATGACGAAGAGGTCGAGCGGAAGGCGGACGCGGTAGCCACGGATCTGCACGTCTTTCTCTTCCATGATGTTGAGCAGGCCGACCTGGATTCGCTCCGCCAGGTCCGGCAGCTCGTTGATGCCGAAGATCCCGCGGTTGGTGCGAGGCAGGAGACCGTAGTGGATGGTCAGCTCGTCAGCCAGGTAGCGACCCTCCGCGACCTTGATCGGATCGACCTCGCCGATGAGGTCGGCGATGGAGATGTCCGGCGTCGCCAGCTTCTCCCCATACCGCCGGTCGCGGTCAATCCACTCGACCTCGACCCCGTCCCCATCCCTGGCCACCAGGTCCAGGCAACGCCGGCATATGGGCGCGTAAGGGTGGTCGCTGATCTCACAGCCCGCGACCGCCGGCACGGTGGGGTCGAGGAACGAGACCAGCGAGCGCATGATCCGGCTCTTCGCCTGCCCCCGCTCGCCGAGCATGATGACGTCGTGGCCGGAGATGATGGCGTTGGCCAGCTGCGGCAGGACCGTGTCGTCGTAGCCGACGATGCCCGCGAGCAACGGCTCGCCCGAGCGAAGCCGGGTCAGCAGGTTGCGGCGCATCTCCTGCTTGACGCCTTCGCGCTGGTGCCCGCTGTCGCGCAGCTCGCCGATGGTCCGCGGCTGGACCGGGGTCACCACTGCACTATAGACAAGCGGGTCGCAGACCCGGCCACAATCGCGAATTACGTTCCCAACCGACCGGCCCGCGCCGGATTCACCCACCGGCGCGGTTAGACTGACCGGGGCTTGACTCCATCGATCCGCGCACGCTACGAGGTCGCTCACGACGACGGCCGTCCCCTTATCGGCGGCCACCGCGGCAACCCTGCCCAGCACCCCGAAAACACCATGCGGTCGTTTCGCTCGGCCATTGCCGCGGGCTGCGATCTGATCGAATGCGACGTCCACCTGTCGTCTGACGGACGGCTGGTCGTCATCCACGACCACACGCTCGATCGCACGACCAACGGCACGGGCCTGGTCCGCGACCACACCGCGTCCGAGCTTCGCCGGTTGGACGCCGGTGAAGGCGAGAAGATCCCCCTGCTCCAGGAGGTGGTCGAGCTGGCGCTCGGCAAGGTCGGTCTGGTGATCGAGCTCAAGCAGGGACCCGTCCAGTACCCCGGCCTGGAGGACAAGCTGGTGGCCATGCTGCGCCAGCTCGGGGCTGTCGCCGAGTGCGCCGCCGTCTCTTTCCATCACCCCTCGATCCGGCAGCTGCGGGCGATGGAGCCGAGATTGCAGCTCGGGATCCTGGTCGGCGCGCGGCCGGTCAACCCGGCTCGCATGCTGCGGGACGCCGGCGCCGACGTCTACTCGCCCCACTGGGGGGCCACCGACCCGCAGCTCGTCCAGGAGGTCCACGCCGCCGGCGGCGCCGTGGGCGTGTGGACGGTCGATGACGAGGCGGCGGTGGCCTGGTGCAAGCTCTGCAAGCCGGACTCGATCTTCACCAACCGGCCGGTCGAGGTCGGCGCCGCCCTCCACGCCTGAGGCTGGGAGGGCAACACCTGGGTTAGACCGCCGGGCGGAGCCGGCACGCCGCGCATCGAGCTGAGGCGTTACAAGGTCCCCGGGCCGGGCGTTGGCTCAGATGTTGAAGGCAGCCAATACCATGAATCGGCCTTGCTCGCCGACCGGCCGCCGTTCGAGGACCTGTACCGCGACTACCTGGGTCGCATCTACGCCTACGTCCGGGCGCAGGTGGGGAGCTCGGCCGACGCCGAGGACATCACGGCCGTGGTGTTCATGAACGCATACCTGGCATACGCGCGCTTCGAGGCCCGCAACGCCACGCCGGCGGCGTGGCTGTTCCGCATCGCCCGCAACGCGACGCTCGACCACTTTCGCGCCCACGGGCGGCGCGAGCGGCTGCGCCGGACCATTGAGCACCAGCCCGTCGCCGGTGAGGACCCGGCGGGCATGGCCGAGGAGCGGATGCGGTACCGCGCCCTGCTGCAGCACGTGGCGCGCCTGCCGGAGAGGCAGCGTGACGCGATCTCCCTGCGCCATTCCGGGCTCAGTTTCGAGGAGGTCGGGAGGCTGATGAGCTGCAGTGAGGACGCCGCCAAGATGCTGTATCACCGCGCCCTGAAGGCGCTGCGTGAGGCGGTCGACAGGGGGGGCGAGTGAGCGACCGCGAGGAGGACCTCGAGCTGCAGGCGCTGCAGAAAGAGCTCGACGCTGCCTTCGAAACCACGCGACCGCGGCGCGGCTTCGAGGATGAGCTCTGGCTGCGCATGCAGTCGCGTCGCCCATTTTGGACGCGGCTGCAGGACGGCCTGCTCGGGCTGGTCCAGGGGGTCCGGGAAGCGCCGGCGATTCCGGCGGCAGCCGTGGCGGCGGCGCTGATCGTCGTCCTCGGCGCCGGGATCATCACGCTCAGCGGCCTGCGCCCAGGCCGCGGCGGCACCGCGAGCCTCGCCACGCAGCCAGGGTCTCGCGGGGGCGCCAGCTTCGCCGCGCCGGGCCAGGCGGCTGCCTTCGGGCGCGTGCCGGCGCCCGTCCCGGAGTCCGGCAGGCAGGCCACCGGGCCCTACGCGCCGTCTGACCAGACGCGGTCCAACCTCTACTTCGGGCCCGCGAACGTGACTTGGGCTGGAGAGCTCAGCGTCAGCGCCACCAGCGCGCCCGTCTTCCGGTACCACGAGCCATCGACCGCCGCCGCCGATCAGTTCGCGGCGTCGCTGGGGGCGACCCTGCAGTTTCGACCGGCAGGCTATCTGGGGTCGTACGCCGGCCACGATTTCACGCTGCAGGTGCGCGCCACCGTGCAGGCGCCGGCCAGGGAGCCGTGGTTCTCATTGGTTGCCAGCGCGTCCGCCCAGCCGGCCGATGGCGCTGCGCCCGCCGATGCGGCTGGTGCGTTCCTTGTCGCGCACAGCCTGGCGCCGGCGTGGCCGAACGTCGTGACCGTCGACGCCGCCGGCGACCAGGCCAAGGTGCGCTACCTGCGCCGGTTCCCGGTCCCGGCTTACGGGGACGCGTATCTCGTTGACGGCGAGGGCGAACGTTACGGCCTCGAGGTCGACCTGAACGGGGGCCGGCTCGCACTGGTGAGCGGGCCGCTGCCGGTGAGCCTCGATTTCGCCGACTACCCCATCATCTCCGCCGACCAGGCGGTGCGATCGGCGCTGGCCTCCTCGCCCGCGGCGCCCGGAAACATCAACCCGCCGCCCGCGGTGCGGCTGACGGCGGCGGAGCTGGTGTACGTCGTGGTCGCTGCCGGCGATCACACCTTCTACGAGCCGGCATTCCTTTTCTCCGGCAGCTTCTTGCTCGGCGGCATGACTTACGAAAAGCGCGTGCTGGTCCCGGCGGTGGACCCGTCCCAGCGTTCGTCCTGATCGTTGCTGACCATCGGGCATTCGACCCGGACGCTCGACGAATTCGTCGACCTGCTGCGCCACCACGGCGTCGAGCGCCTGGTCGACGTTCGCACCGTTCCCGCATCGCGGCGGCTCCCCCACTTTGCGAAGGCCTCGCTCCAACGCTCGCTGCCGGCGAGCGGCATCGACTACCGGCACCTGCCCGCCCTCGGGGGGTTGCGGAAGCCAAAGCGGGATTCGGTGAATGCCGGCTGGCGCAACCCTTCATTTCGCGGTTATGCCGACTACATGCAGGAGGACGCGTTCTGGCAGGCTCTCGCCGAGCTGGTGGAGCTGGCCGGCGCGCGGCGCACCGCGATCATGTGCGCGGAGGCGGTGCCCTGGCGCTGCCATCGCTCGCTGATTTCCGACGCGCTGACTGTGCGGGGCATCGAGGTGAGGCACATCACCGGCAGGAAAGAGGGGGCCCTGCACTCGCTGACACCGTTCGCACGTGTCGAAGCCGGGCGCATCACCTATCCCCCGCCGGATACACTCCCGCTCTGAGGAGCTGGGGTGGGTAAGAAACAGGTCAGGCAGGTCCGCCAGCAGATGCGGAGAGTTCAGCCCAAAACCGCGGCTGCCGCGACCCCGGGCCAGACGCGCCGGCAGCGCGAACGGTTTGTGGAAGCGGGCGGCATGCTGCAGGGGTACGCGCCTGACTTCGTCATCCGGCTCGGCTACATCGGGGTCGCGGCGGGCGTCGTGTGCGTCCTGGTCATCGCGGCGTTCATCGTCTTCCTGCCCGGCGTGTACGGCCTTGCGGTGGCGATCGCCGCGTCCCTGGCCTGGGTGCTGCCGATCGCGCTCCTGGCGAGCTTCATCGCGCCGGGGTTTCGGCTCGCGCTCAGGGATCGCAAGGCCGAAGCCAAGTTGGTCCAAGGTCAGCTGGTCGGGGCCAGCTCGGTGAGCACGTCGGTGGGGCTCGGCATGATGATGGTGCAGACGCGCGGCGGCGTCGAGCAGTACCTGGTCCCGCCCGCGCGTCTCAAGCAGGTGCCCGGCAACCAGGTCAACGTGGTCCTGACCGTGACCCCCAACCTCCGCCACGTCAAGTCGGTGGGGGTCATGGGCCAGCGAATGGTCGGCCGGGTCGAGCCGCCGGTGCCGGCGGTGATGAAGCGGCTGCAGGTCCTGCCCCTGCTGACCCCGGTCGCACTCACCCTCGGGGCGATCATCGGCGACAACGCCGTCGCGCTGTCACCCATCTCGCCCGCCCTGCTGCACACCGCCCTCGCCGTGCTGGCGGGCGCCGCGCTGGCCGGAGCGGTCTACGGCACCTCCTTTTTGCTCCAGCGCCGGATGATGGCCGAGGTCCAGGCGCTGGTCCCCAAGACCTAGCTCTCGGTTTCCCGGTCCAATGCTTCGGCCGGGGCCGCGGCCTTGACTGCCGGGGCGGCGGCGATCGAAGACGATATCCGCGCTGAGGCCGCGTGGGTCCTGGGCGGCACCAGGGCACTGCGCTGCGGATAGGTTGCGATCAGCAGCAGGCTGAAGGCCAGGCCGAAGAACACCGGGCCGATGTGGAACGGCGCGTGCCAGAGGTAGTACGAGCCGGCCTCGAATGCGAGCACGACGAACCCGTACAGGATCCCGGCCCGCACCCAGCCGACGTGGGCGACGGGGTTGATGGCCGCGGCCATGAGGCCGATGCCGAGGACCGCGCCGGCCGCCGACGCGTGGGTGCCGACCTCCTGGTCGAGGGGTAGTAATGAGGTTCCGACGAGAGAAACCGCGGCGCCGCCGACCAGCGCCATCCCCATGAGCAGCATCCCGATGGTGAGCAACAGCCTTCTCATGCCGCGACTGTATACGGCGGGCGCAGGCTCGCGTCACGGTTACGGCCGGTGCGGCATGGAATCGGGCGCGCCGGACGCGCGCGCGGCGACTTGACTCGCGCCGCCCGCGCGCGGGGCCACTAGACTCGCTAGATGACCAACGACGTTCACATCACACCTGAGGGCCTGGAGGCCGTGGAGAAGGAGCTCGACGAGCTCGTGCGAGTCAAGCGGCCGGCGATCGCGGCGAAGATCAAGGCCGCCCGTGAGTTCGGCGATCTTTCGGAGAACTTCGAATACCACGCCGCCAAGAACGAGCAGGGCTTCATCGAAGCCCGGATCAACGACCTGGAGGCGATCGTCAAGAACCACGTCCTGATCGAGGCCAAAGCGCCGACGGGCGTGGTCGACATGGGCAGCACGGTGCGCTTCACCGAGGACGGGGCGGACGCGGAGACCTATCGCATCGTCGGTCCCGCCGAGGCCGATCCCAAAGCCGGTCGCGTCAGCTACGAGTCCGCGCTGGGCAAGGCGCTGATCGGCCATCGCGTGGGAGAGGAGGTCGAGATCAAGACTCCCAATGGCTCATACAGCGTTCGCATCGTCGGCATTGACTAGCCCCGCGGCCGCCGCCACGACCAAGCTGGCGGACGTCCGTGCGTGGATGGCGAAGCACGATCTGAGGGCCGTCTATGTCACCCGCCCGGTCTCCATCGCCTACCTGACGGGCTTTCTCGCCGAGCCACATGAGCGCCTGATGGCGCTCGCCGTGCGGCCCGATGGGGCCACCTTGATCGTTCCCGCCATCGAGCAGGAGAAGGCCGAGCGTCATGCTGAGGGCGCTGAGGTGGTCTCCTGGCGCGACGGCGACGACCCTTACGAGCTGGTCAGCGGCGCACTCGGGAAGTCCCCGCGTCTCGGAGTCGAGAAAGAGCATCTCACCCTGCGTGCGGCTGAAGCCCTTCGCGAGCGGTCCGGCGCCGGCGAGCTGGTCGACGTGGCCCCCGTGATCCGCCGTCTGCGCCTGATCAAGGGCCCCGCCGAGGTGGACAGGCTGCAGCGCGCCGCCGCGATCACCGATCGCGTCACCGACGAGGTGTTCGGCGGGTTGCGGGCGGGGCTGTCGGAGCTCGAGGTCGCGTTGCGGCTCGGCGCGGCCATCGGCGCGGCAGGCGGGGTGCTGGCCTTCGAATCGATCGCCGCGTCGGGCCCCAACTCAGCGCTTCCGCACGCGGTCGCGTCGGGCCGCCGGCTCGCCGCCGGGGACCTCGTCCTGCTCGACTTCGGCGCCGCGTTCGAGGGCTACCACGCGGACACGACGCGGATGGGGGTCGTCGGCGAGCCGGCCGAGCGGCAGCGGGCGATGCATCAACTGGTCCTCGACGCGCACGACGCCGCGATCGCCGCGGTGCGAGCCGGGACGACGACCGGCGCGGTCGATGCGGCGGCACGCAGGGTGATCGAGGCCGCCGGGTTCGGCGACCGTTTCCTCCATCGCATCGGGCACGGCCTGGGCTTGGAGATCCACGAAGATCCGAGCCTCGACCCCGGCTCCCAGACGGTGCTCGAGCCGGGGATGGTGTTCACCGTCGAGCCCGGTGTCTACTTTCCCGGGTGGGGCGGCATTCGCATCGAGGACGACGTGGTCGTCGAAGAGCAGGGCTGTCGCGTTCTGACCACAGCCGACCGGTCACTGCGGGTCATCCCCTCGCTCTGATGCTCGCCCCAGGCATGCGGCGCACGGCGCAGCGGACCCTGGTCTACAACGCCATCGTCCGGCTCGGAGGTCACTGCACGGCGGATGAGATCGCCTCCGAGCTGCACGAGACCAGGCCCGGCTTTCCCCGCAGCACGGTCTATCGGGCGCTGGAGGCGCTCACGGCGTCGGGCTCGGTCTACGCGGCCCACCTCGGCGAGGGCCCGACCTACTACGAGCTCGCGACCGGCGACCACCACCACGCGGTCTGCCAGGTTTGCGGCGGGGTGCTGCACATCCAGGAAGAGCTGGTCAGCGCGCTCGAGAAGCACCTCGAGGAGGGTCATCATTTCAGGCCCGTGCGCACCGAGGTGCTGGTGGTCGGAATTTGCGACACGTGCTCGCGCACTCCTGGCCGCAAGACCGCGCGCCGGCGCACCATCGACCCGCATTTCCACTTCGCTTGAGAGCGCGAACGGCCTGATACAGTGGGCGCCGACCCGGCCGCCTCCATTCACGAGAGGAGAACATGGAATCGAAGATCGTCGGCACGGTGATGCCTGTGCTCGAGCTGAACATGCAGCCGAACGACAAGGTTTTCGCCGAGTCGGGCCAACTTTCCTGGATGTCGATGGCGATCCAGATGCAGACCTCGACGTCGGCCGGCGGCCAGCAGGGCGGATTCATGGGCGCGCTCGGGCGGGCGGTCGCGGGCGGCACCCTGTTCATGACCGAGTACACGGCGGCCGGCGGCCCGGGCCTGCTGGCGTTCGCCGCCAAGCTGCCCGGCCAGGTCCTGCCGATGGAGATCGCTCCGGGCCAGGGCTACATGGTCCACCGCCACGGCTTCATGTGCGCCACGCCCGGCGTCCAGTTCTCGATCGGGTTCCAGCAGAGGTTGGGCGCCGGCATCTTCGGCGGCACCGGCTTTAGGATGCAGCGTCTCCAGGGCCAGGGCCAGGCCTGGGTGGAGCTGCACGGCGAGGTCGTCGTCTACGACCTGCAGCCCGGCAACACGCTGCGCGTGCACCCCGGCCACGTCGGCATGTACCAGGAGTCGGTGGGCTTCAACATCACCACCGTGCCGGGCATCAAGAACGCCTTCTTCGGTGGTGACGGCATCTTCCTGGCCGCGCTCACAGGCCCCGGCCGGGTCTGGCTGCAGTCGATGACGATGCAGCACCTGGCGCACGCGATCCAGGAGTACCTGCCGAAGCCGGGGTGAGGGGAATGCGAGACCACGCGGGGAGTCGGAATTGGCCAATCGCTGGCTGACCTTCGACTGCTTCGGCACGCTCATCGACTGGCGGCACGGCATCCGCACCACGGGCGAGCTGCTGTTCCCCGGCCGCGGCGCCGACTTCCTCGGCGCCTACATCGAAATGGAGGCCGAGGTCGAGAACGAGGGATCGTTCCGCAGGTACCGCGCGGTGCTCACCGACACGGCCCGGCGGGTGGCCCAGCATCTGAGCCTGGAACTCAAACCGGACGACGCGACCGCGCTCGTGTCGACCATCCCCTACTGGCCGTCGTTCGCGGACGTCGGCCCGGCGCTGGGCCGGCTGAGGCGTGACGGTTGGAAGCTGGCGCTGCTGACGAACTGCGACCGGGACCTCATCGCCTTGACCCAGCGACGACTGCCGGTGCCGTTCGACGCCGTCGTCACCGCCGAGGACGTGTCGGCCTACAAACCCGACCCCGCCCACTTCCGCCTCTTTCAATCCACCTTCGGCGCCTCAGCCGACGTGTGGATCCACGTGGCGCAGAGCTACTACCACGACATCAGGCCCACCAGCGAGCTCGGCATCACGCGGATATGGGTCAACCGGCAGGGCGAGAAGGACGACCCCTCGCTGGCCGACGCGGTGGTCAGCGGGCTGGCGGAGCTGCCGGCGGCGGTCGGGCGGCTGGCTACCGCGGCTCGCTGAGCCCGAAGTCGGCCAGGTCGACCACCGCGCGGTAGACCCTGCGCGCGGGACCGGACTGGACCAGGTTCCCGGCCGCCTCGCGACGGACCTTCAGGTCGCCGCCCGGCATCTGAAGCGTGACCCGGTCGTCCACCAGTCCGGCGCGCATGCAGGCGGCGGCCACGGCGCTCGCGCTCGTGCCCGAGGCGAGCGTGTAGCCCGCCCCCCGCTCCCAGATCTCGACGCGCACCCGGGCGCGATCGATCACCTCGAAGAGCTGGACGTTGGTGCGCTCGGGGAAGGCCGGATGACGTTCGAGATAAGGGCCCAGCTCGACGCATCGGTCTTTTGTCACCGGCTGGCCGAAGACGACGCAGTGAGGGTTGCCGACCGAGACGAGCATCGCCTCCACCCGCCCGGCAGGCGTGTCCAGCACGACCCGATCAGGCTCGCCGTCGAACGTCGCCGGGAGGTCGGCGGCGCGAAACGACGGCCGGCCGATGTCGAGCTCGCACACGATCTCGGCGCCGTTCCGAGCCAGGACCCGCACCGCGTTCGATCGATCCGTGGTTTGCAGCTCGAACCTGTCGGCCGCCCCGTGCTCGAGCACGGCGTGGGCGGCGGTGATGCGCAGCCCGTTGCCGCTCTTCTGGGCCTCGGAGCGGTCGGGATTGAAGATTCGGACGGTCATGGCTTTGGGGTCGAAGGCCAACAGCCCGTCCGATCCCAGGCCCAGGTTGCGGTCGCAGAGGGCGGGCAGGAGGGGCACGACCCGGTCCAGCGGGCCCGGCAGGTCCATGACCAGGTAGTCGTTGCCGAGGGCCTGGTATTTGATCAGTCCGATCTGAGCCATGAACGCTAATCATCGGGAATTGACGCCCGGTCCGTGGGGTTGGCTAGAATTGCCTCAAATGCAGGATTTCACCTGGCCTGCCCAGCGCCTGGTACATATCCCGGCCTGCTTCTGTAGCTAGACCGGTCGTTTGCTCGCGCCCGTGCGGCGCGCCCACTCGACCGCTTCGTCACCCGGACTGCAAGCACTCGATTGGCTTGCTTGATTTGGATTTTGGAGGTTTGAAATTGAGCTCATCGACAACAACCCAGGCTCTGGTCACCACGGAGTGGATCGCCGAGCACGCCAAGGACAAAGGTCTGCGCGTGGTCGAGGTCGACGTCGACCCCCGCGCGTACGACAAGGGACACCTCGAGGGCGCGGTCGGCTGGGACTGGAGGAAGGACCTTCAGGACCAGGTCAACCGTGACATCGCCGGCAAGGACGCCCTGGCCGGCCTGCTCGGCCGCAGCGGCATCACCCCCGACACCACGATCGTCCTCTACGGCGACTTCAACAACTGGTTCGCGGCGTACGCGTACTGGGCTCTGAAGTACTACGGCCACGACAAGCTCCAGCTCATCGACGGCGGTCGGGTCAAGTGGGAGAAGGAAGGCCGTGCGTACAGCCAGGAAGTCCCCGGCTACGCAGCGAGCTCCTACCAATTCCAAGGCTCCCCGAGGGAGGACATCCGGGCCTACCGGGATCACGTGCTGTCGAAGATCGGCACGGCCGGCCTGGTCGACGTGCGCTCGCCCAAGGAGTACTCGGGCGAGCTGATCGCGCCGGAGAACATCCCTCAGGAGGGCGCTCAGCGAGGCGGCCACATTCCGACCGCAGTCAGCATCCCCTGGGGGACCGCGGTCAAGGAGGACGGCACCTTCAAGAGCGTGGAGGAGTTGAAGGAGATCTACGGCGGCAATGGCATCACGGCCAACAAAGAGGTGATCGCCTACTGCCGCATCGGCGAGCGCTCGGCTCACACCTGGTTCGCTCTGAAGGAGCTCCTCGGCTACCCCGACGTCCGCAACTACGACGGTTCGTGGACGGAATGGGGCAGCTCGATCAGGGTTCCGATCGAGAAGTAACGATGCAGACCGTTGACCACTCGGCGCTGAAAATCAACCAGACCGGGATCGTGGCGACCGTGCTCGTCGCGTTCTTCGGCAGCGCGCTCTTCCGGCCGCTGCTCGTGTTGATCCCGCTGCTCGCGGTGGTTCTCCTCGTGGGCACCTTCTTCCCGGGCCTGGCGTTGTTCAAGCAGCTGTACTTCAAGGTCCTCAAGCCGCGCGGCATCGTCAAGCCGCGACCGGCGCAGGACCGGCCGGAACCTCACAACTTCGCCCAGGGCCTGGGTGGAGTCTTCCTCGCCGTCGCTTCGATTCTTCTGCTGCCTCTCCCGGCGGTGGGATTGGCGGTCGCGCTGCTCGTCGCGGTGCTGGCGTTCGTCAACCTGGCGTTCGGCTACTGCCTCGGCTGCCAGATCTACTACCGGCTGGGACGGGCAGGATTGATCAGGGCCACCCCGTCATCCGGGACGACCCGCACCTCCTGATGAGCGCACAACTCTGGGCGTTGGCGGTGGTGGGCATCGTGGTGCTCGCCGCCGCCTGCCTGGAGACCTGGCGTTCCTCGCGAGCGCGCCGCCGCGCCGCGGCGGCGACCTCTGAGCCCGCGGCCGAGCCTTACCTCCTTTACTTCACCGGCGAGGGCTGCACCGTGTGCCGGACCCACCAGGAGCCGGCCCTGGCCAGGCTCGGGCCGGTGCGCATCGACAAGGTCGACGCCATCGCCGAGCGGACGCTCGCGGATCGGTTCCACGTGTACACGCTTCCGACCACCGTCGTGATGTCGGCGGACGGCCGGGCGCTTCACGTCAACTACGGCTACGCCACCGCGCCCAAGCTCCAGCGCCAGCTGGCGGAGGCACGCGGCGCGGACGGCGTGAGGGCCGCGGCCACAGCCTGAGCGGGTCCCGGCCCGACCGCGCCCCCTGTCAGGCGGGGTCACCACCCCGTCGAGCGCAGGGCCGGAGTCGATATCCTGGCCTGGTGATCCGCCGCGCCGCCCTCATCGCGCTCGTTGTTTTGATCGCGGCCGCATGCGCGCAGTCGCAGCCGCCCCAGAGCCACGAGCTGGTGCTGGGCGCGATCTATCCGCTCAGCGGGTCGCAGGCACCGGGCGGGAAAGAGGAGCTGGCGGGGGTGCGGGCCGCGCTCCAGCTGGCCGAGACAAGCGGAGCGCTGAAGGTCCCGGTGCGCCTGCAGGTGATCGACGCCGTGACGCCGGATGGCGCCAGAGCCGCCGTCGACTCACTCGTCCGCGATTATCACGTGCCCGCGATTTTCGGCACCTATGGGAGCACGCTGTCGGCGGCGGCTTCGACGCGGGCTGAGGAATTGAAGACCGTCTACTGGGAAACCGGCGCGGTGGCGGATCCCATCACCGCCCAGCGGCACTACGTGTTCCGCACCGTCGCCACCGGCAGCTCGCTCGGCCGCATTGCGGTCACGTTCACCCACGACGTGCTGATCCCGGAATCCAGGCTTTCGTCGCCACGGGCCGTGATCGTGCGCGTCAACGACATCTACGGCCGGTCGGTGGGTGGCGGCGAGGAAGCCCTCGCTCGGCAGCTGGGCATCCAGGTGGTCGACGTCATCGAATACGACCCCCGCGGCTACGACCCGGACGCCATCGCCGCGAGGCTCGCCGCGGACCGCGCCGACTTTCTGTGGGACGTCAGCTACCTCGACGACGGCATTGCCATCTGGCAAGCCGTTCTCCGCCACCATGTGACCCTCAAAGGCGCCATCGGCACGAGCTCGGCCTTCTGCATGCCCGCCTTCGGCCAGCGCCTGGGCGCCGACTCGGTCGGCGTCTACGCGGCGGACAAACCGGACGCCGCCGACGTCAGCCCGGCCGCGCTTTCGCCGGCGGGCCGGGCCCTGCTCGCCAAGGCGCGTTCGGTGTACGAACACAGCAACGGCGGGGCGGCCATGTCGATCCCGGCTGTGGCCGGCTTCGTCGGCGGCTGGACCTTTTTTGCCGACGTGCTCGCGAAGACGACCGGCGTGGTCACTTCGGAGTCGATTCGCGGTCTCGCGCTCGGCGTTGACGTGCCCGCCGGCGACAGCATCAACGGCGGGGGGGTCCGGTTTGGGGGCTCGGACGCCCTGGACGTGGGTCAGAACACCCGGGCGGCGGCGGTGGTCGGCCAGTGGCAGGCGGTCGGCGTCATGAAGGTGGTCTTCCCACCCGCCTTCGCCAACGGCGCGCCCATGGAGGCAGCGCCCGGGATGTGACCGGCTAGGCTTCGAGGCGGCGCTGAACCAGCGTGATGTCCATCCAGCGATCGAATTTGTGGGCGGCGTCGCGAATCGTGCCCACGACCTCGAAACCGAGCCGCGAGTGCAGCTGCAGGCCCGAGCGGTTGTCGGTGGCGATCGTGGCGACGATGGTGTGGTAGCCGAGGCCACGCGCCTCCTGGATCAGCTCTGTCAGCAGCGCCCGGCCGATGCCTCTTCCCTGGTGGACGGGGTCGACGTACACGAGGTCTTCGACGACGTCGAAGCCGCGCTGCTTCCAGGGGAGCAGGCGTGCCCAGCCGATGACGCCGCTTTCGTCAGTGCTCACGATCAGCTTCGATCGCTTGCCGTGCGCCTCCCACCAGGCCGCGGCCTCCTCGGTGTCGAGGGGCTCGGAGTCGATGGTGGCAAAGGTCTGGTTGACCGCCCAGTTATAGATGCCGACGACGGCCTTCAGGTCATCCCTGGTCGCCTGCCGGATCGTGAACGTCCTGGTCGTCTTGGTCACGAGGACATTGGATCACGAATGCGGCCCGCAGCGAGAAAGTTGGCTTCATCTGGTAAGTTCCGGACGGTGAAGCCTCTCATCCAGACCGCCCTGCCCGGGCCCAAGGCCGCCGAGCTGATCGCCCGGGATGCCAGGGCGATGTCGCCAAGCTTCACCCGCACCTACCCCTTCGTGATGGAACGCGGCGAGGGATGCTGGGTCACCGACGTCGACGGCAACCGCTTCCTGGACCTCACCGCCGGGATCGCAGTGGTCTCAACGGGCCACTCCCATCCCAAGGTCGTGGCCGCGATCGAAGAGCAGGCAAGGCGCTTCCTGCACATGTCGGGCACGGACTTCTACTACAGCTCCGAGATCGAGCTGGCCGAGCGGCTGGAGGCCAGGATCCTGCCGGGCACGCCGGCCAAGGTGTTCTTCACCAACTCAGGCGCCGAGGCGATCGAGGGGGCGATGAAGCTGGCGCGCTTCACGACCGGGCGTCCGAGCTACATCGCCTTCATCGGCGCCTTCCACGGCCGCACGTTCGGCGCCCTCTCGCTGACCGCGTCCAAGGCCAGCCAGCGGCGCCGCTTCGCGCCGCTTCTGTCGTCGGTGTTTCACGCGCCCTTCCCGTCGGCGGCTCGAGGCGTGACCACCGACGAGACCATGGAGCGCCTGGAGGAGCTGTTTGCCACCGTCGCTCCGGCGGAGAGCGTGGCGGCGATCTTCGTCGAGCCGATCCAGGGCGAGGGCGGCTACCTCGTGCCGCCGGACGACTTCCTCCCCCGCCTGCGCGAGCTCACGCTCAAGCACGGCATCCTGCTCGTGGCCGATGAAGTGCAGTCCGGCATGGGGCGGACCGGGCATCTGCTCGGCGTGGAGCACTGGGGAGTGGAGCCGGACATCGTATGCCTCGCCAAGGGCATCGCCTCGGGCCTGCCCCTGGGCGCGTTCATCGCCCGGGCCGAGCAGATGAGCTGGCCTCCGGGATCGCACGGCAGCACCTTCGGCGGCAACCCTGTGGCGTGCGCCGCCGCCCTCGCCACGCTCGACCTGCTGGAGGACGGCCTCATCGAGAATGCCGCCCGGGTCGGCGCCCTGCTGCAGGACGGCTTGCGCGAGATCGCGTCCACGCACACGCAGGTGACGGACGTCCGCGGGCTGGGCCTGATGCTGGCGATCGAGTTCAAGAGCGCCGACCAGGCGGCGCGGCTCGTGCAGGCGGCGTTCGAGCGCGGCCTGCTGCTGCTGACCGCGGGCGCTCGCGCGGTGCGGATCAGCCCGCCCCTGGTGATCAATCCCGAAGAGGCGGCCACCGGCCTGGAGATCATCGCCGCCGCGCTGGATCACGCGTAGCGTCACCGAGAGTTCGGGGGCGCTAGGCTCCAAGCTCGGCCGACCGCTGCGCGACGGCGGCGGCGACGATCGCATCGGCGATGGGCTGCATCGCCGCCGCGGCCGCGCGGTCGTCGCCCGCCAGCGGCGCGAACGCCTTCGCTCGCTGATCGTCGATGACCTTGATGGTGGCGAGGACCTGGTCGTGGACCGCGGCGCCGAGACCGCTCGGGCTGTTCACCAGGTTCGCGAATTGCGACACGAATGAGCCGGCCAGCCTCTGTTTCTCGCCGGCATCGGCGGAGGTCGCATAGGCGACAAGGCCCGCATCTCGAGCGCTCCACAACTGGGCGAACCGCGTGCCGGCGGTATTCCCGAGCAGCCGGCGGAGCGCGGTGCCGAGCGCGTCCGCGTTGGCGGTCAGGGCGCTCGACGCCGCCGTCTGTTCCCCCTCGCGGCCGGCGGCGATGGCGTCGGTGGCCATGGTCGCGAGGTAGGCGTGCTCCTGGAGGAGATCGTTGAGGATGACGCGCAGGTCGACCGCATTGGTCGAAGGGTTGCCCGGGAACTTGTCCGGGAACTTCTGCACCATCCTGGAAGCGAGCGCATCACCGATGCGAGCGCTGTGTGCGTACGCGGTTCGAAGGTCCGCATACATCGCCGGATAGTCCTGCGCCGCCTGGTCGTCGATCACGGCCTTCGTCTCGAGGACCTGATCGGTCGCGAGCTGCGTCATCGGGTCGAGCGGGAGCTGGGTCGTGTCGGTGACGAACCGCGCGAACTGAGGCACGTATCCGTTGAGGAGAGCGGACATGGCGCCATTGGACTTGGTGTCGTTGTGCGTGACGAGGCCGATCGCGTAGTCGACGAAGGAGCCGTCATGGACGGCCCAGACCTGCTCGAACTGGGTGGCCGCGCTGTTGCCGAAGGCGGACCGCATCACGCCGGCGAGCGCGCTGCCGTTGGTGGTCAGGAGGCCGGCGTAGCCGGCGTACTCGTCGGAGTGATAGGCCGCGGCGACGGATTCTTTGGCGACGACGATCACGTGCTCGGCGAGCAGGAGGTCCAGCCTCGTGCGCAGGTCGGAGGCTTTGGAGCCGGCGTTGGTCACGGGTCCGGCCCCGGGCGAGGAGAGCCGGGTCGACGAGGCGCCAGAACCCGGGTTGGAGCTGTAGCAGGCGGCCAGGCCGAGCGCGACCACCGCCGCGGCTGCAACCCGGACCATTGCAGCAGCGCTCCCCGCGCGCGCCCGGCGTCTCAACCCACCGTCATGGTAACCAGCGGTCTTACCATGGTGCCGCCTTGCCGGAATGGCTGCTGGTCGATGGTTCGAGCCTGATCTTCCGCGCTTTCTACGGCGTGCCCCAGTCCACGCGCGCGCCGGACGGAACGCTGGTCAACGCCGTGCGCGGCTTCATGGACAACCTCGCGCGCTACATCACCGACCGCCGTCCGCGACACGTGGCCGTGACGACCGATGAGGATTGGCGCCCGGACTGGCGGGTCGAGCTGATCCCAAGCTACAAGACGCACCGGACCGCTGAGCCCGTGCCTCACGACCTCGAGCCCCAGATGCCGGTGATCATGGATTGCCTGGCCGCCGCCGGCGTCGACGCCGTCGGGCTGGCGGGGTACGAGGCGGAGGACATCATCGCGTCCCTGGTCGCGAAGGTGGATCCGCCGGTTGAGATCGCCAGCGGTGACCGCGACCTGTTCACCCTCATCCGGGATCGTGAGGTGGTGGTGCTTTACCCGGACAAGGGCGGCATCGCGGTGGTGGACGAGGCCGAGGTGGAGCGCCGTTACTCCATCCCTGGCCGCGCTTACGCGGACTTCGCAATCCTGCGCGGCGATCCTTCCGACGGCCTGCCCGGGCTGGCCGGCGTCGGTCCCAAGAAGGCGGCCGACCTGGTGAGGCGGTACGGCTCGGTGGGCGCCATGCTCGAGGCTGGGCTGTTCCGGTCAGCTGAGGCGGAGTATCTGCAGAAGGCGCAGCGGGTGGTGCCGCCGGTGAGCGACCTTGCGATCGAAGTCCCTCGCGGGCGCCGGCAGCGCTGGCCCGACGATCCGGACCGGGTGCGGGACCTGGGCCGGCGCTACGGCGTCACCAGCTCGTTCGATCGCCTGCTCAGAGCCCTCGCCTCCATGCCGTGACGGCATGATTTGGCATCGTGGAACCCGGGCTTTGCGCCTCCTGCAAGCACTCTCGCAGGGTGCCGGGCGCCCACAGCACGTTCTGGATGTGCGAGCGCTCCCTCACCGAGCCCTCGTTCCCACGGTACCCGCGCCTGCCCGTGCTGCGGTGCCACGGCTACGAGCTCGCGACTAAGGAGCCGCCGCCTCCACCCTGATCAGCGCCATCGGCTGGCCGGCGGCACCCTCAAAGCTCACCGCCACTTGCGCAGCCGCCATCGACAGCTCGGCGATCTTGCCGGCGTCGCTGAGCGCGTAGACCGTCATTCCATCCGGGCTCAGCGCCAGGCTCCACACCCTCCAGCCCGTCAGCGCGTGGCCGCGGGCGTGCAGAGTGGCGGTGTCGATCCAGACGACGCCTGAGGCCCCCGCGGTGACCAGCGTCCGCCCGTCAGGGCTGAGCACGGCGGGGTTGGCGCCGAACCCTTTGGCGTACGCGTCCTGGGCGAACAGGCCCGAGGTCGGTCCGATGGCGCCGATGTGGGCGGAACGCAGCAGCTTCGGGGAGGCGTCGCTGCCCGTGTCGATCTCGCTGACGATCCCGGTCGCCGCGTTCACCGCGTAGAGGCGCGAACCGCCGGCGCTGAGAGCGAGCGACCAGTGAAAGCCGCTGCCGTCGCCGCTGTGGTTGTAGCCCGAACCGGGCAGGTCGATGCAGAACGCGATCGGGCCGTCGAGGCTGAGGGCGTGGACGAACGGGCCCGCCTGGTCGCGGACGTACATGCTGTAGAGCGAGTGGCCGTCGGGCGAAGCCACGCCGGACAGCCGCAGGCCGGCCATGGCCTGGCTGCCATCGCTCTTGTCGAAGACGATGCTCGGATCCAGCTGCCCGGCCCCGACGTTGAACATGCGCACCCGGTAGATGGTTGGGGAGACGTGCTCGATGAGGTAGAGGCGCTGCCCGTCGTTGCTGATGGCGTCGAACTCGAAGAAGCCGGTCAGGTCGATGCGCACCGGCTGCCTGGCGAAGGATGTGCCGACCACCACCATGTGGGACGCGCTGGGCAGAGAGGTTGAGGCGGGTTCGAATCTTTCCAGGACCAGCCATTGCCCGTTCTGCGACAGGCCGCCCGGCAGGCCGCTGATCGTCGCCGGCGGCAACCGGTAATCACCGGGCAATTTGAGGGTCTTGAGCGTCGCTCCGCCGGCGGGATCAGTGTCCATCAGCAGGTTGGAGCTGACTGAATAGAGATGCTGCCAGTCAGGTGAAGGCGTGCCGAAGGGCAGCCGGCGCTCGATCGCGTGTGAGCGCGAGTCGATGACGGCCACCAGCTGGGCGCTCTGGGTCGAAGCCGCCTCGTAGAGCTTGAAATCTCTGCTTGACGCCTGCGGTCCCGTGACGCCGCCACATCCCGCCGCGACCACCGCTAAGCCCACCGCCGCCAAAAGCCTTCGCATGCTCTTCACCTCGCCTCCCATACACCGCCCGGGCGAGCTGGGTTCCCTGGCCCGCCTAATGCAGGGACGCGGCGATCTCCAGGGCTTGTGCTCTGGTCAGGTCGCCCTCGATGCGCACGACCGTGCCGCCGTCGTCGAACAGCAGCGTGTTCGTGGCCAGGCGCAGAGTCTCGTCGCGGATGTTGCCTTCGGCATCGACCAGGAAGAAGACGTGCGGCTTGCCGGCGATCCAGTAGCCGGGGTGCCCGGCGGCGGTCACGTCTTCGAGCGTCGTGCCGGGCCCGAGCAGCTTGCCGAAGAAGTTGGCGTCGATCGCCCCGCGCGCCTCGGTGACCAGCACCGCGACGCCGGTCTGGCCTGAGGTTGGGATGCCGGGCCGGAGGGAGTACACCAGCGTCACCTCGCCCTGGGGAGGCCCATCCGGCGACGGCTGCAGGTAGACCTCGTCCGGCGGGCCGAGCGATGCGGGCACGAGGACGTGCCATTTCACCGCTCCGGCCGCCGCCTTCAACGTGGTCTGGCCGCCAAGCCCCAGACGCTTGCCCAGGGGGGCCGGCGGATGGGGGGATGGCGCCGGCAGGCGTTGGACGCGTTCGATGAGCGCGTGCACGTTGATCCAGCCGGCGATGGTGTCGCGCGCGGGGGCATAGGCGAGCAGGGCGGCGAGCGCCAGGATCACGGCCGCGGCGGCAAGGGCCCAGGGTTTGGAGAACCACCGCGGTGGCGCCGGGCGCTGGGTGGCGATTCGGGACCTGATCCTGGGCGCAAGGTCCGGGGTGACCGGCCAGTCCAGCTCGGCGCCCAGGCGAGTCAATCGTGCCTCCAACTCGGTGAGCTCAGGCATTCGCCGCCTCCCCGACTCGAGCTCGCAAGCGGGCCAGGGCTCGCGACAGGCGCGACTTGACCGTGCCCTCGGGGATGCCCAGCGCCGTCGCCGTCTCCTCGCCGCTGAGCTCGAGGAAGTAGCGGCTCGCGATCACGAGCCGGTCTTCTTCGCCCAGGCTGTTGACCAGGCCGAGCAGGGCGCGCCTGTCTTCGGCGGCGACGGCTGCCGCCTCGGGGGACGGGGCCGCATCCCCCGGGCGGAAGCCCTCGGCCAGGCGGAGTTCCAGCCCATGCCGGCGGACTGACGACCGGACCCGGTTCCGGGCTTCGTTGGCGACGATCCGCAGCAACCAAGGCCGGAGGTCGGCGCCAGGCCGGAAGCGGTCGAGGGCGCGGTAGGCCTTGACGAATCCTTCCTGCGCGGCGTCCTCGGCGTCCGCCGCCGACCCGGTGATGACGTACGCCGTTCGAAACGCGACCTGCTGGTAGCGCTGCACGATCTCCTCATAGGCGGCCGCCTCGCCGCGCCGGGCGCGCGCGAGCAGCTCGGAATCGTCCTCTGGTCGGCCCTCCATCGGAACGCATCTTGTACACCGGGGGCCGCATCATGGTTCCCCCGGAGTTGCAACCATCCCGCCGCCGGTCGTGTTCAAGGACGTGTGCGGGGCATTTGCAGGAGCGGTTGCAGGAGCGGTTGCGGGAGCATCTGATGGAAGGGGTCGAGCGTCAGTTCGAACGGATGGTTAAAGAGAACCAGGACCGCCTGTTCGCCTTCAGCCTGGCCATGACCGGCAACCGCCCCGATGCGGAGGAGGTCGCGCAGGATACGTTTCTGCGCGCGTATCGTGCCCTGCTCACATACCCGCCGGACCGGGTTCGGGACCTGAAGCAGAAAGCCTGGCTGCATCGCATCGCGCTCAATGTCGTCCGCAACCGCCTTCGCGGCGTCCGGCCTCGAGTGGTCGAGCTGAACGGCAGCGAGTCCGATCACCGCCCCGGCCCCGAAGCGCATGCGCTGCGCCGCGCGGAGATGGACGATCTTGCCGCTCGCGTGGCCGGTCTGCCGCGCCGATATCGGGAAGCGGTGGTCCTGCGCCACGTGCAGGAGCTTTCGTATGCGGAGGCGGCGGCGGTGCTCGGCCAGCCGGTGGGGACGGTCAAGGCGAATGTCCACCGCGGACTCAGATTGCTGAGAGGAGACGACGATGACCATGCTGACGACTGATTTGGCAAGACTCGGAGAGGTCAGGGCGCCCGACGGGTTCGCCGAGCGCCTGCTCGCCCAGGCTGGGCTGGCGGATTCGTACGCGTGTTTCGACACCGTGCTCGGTCCGGTTTTCGTCGCCTGGAACGGGCTGGGGGTCTCGGCCGCGGCCCGCTCCAGCTCCGCGGCGGCGTTCGAGGGGTGGTTTGGCCAGGATGTCGGCCGGCGGCTGGTCGCGGCTCCCGCCCCGCCCGGCCTCGCCGCCAAGATCGAGGCCGAGCTGAGCGGCGAGCGCCGGCTGCGTTTCGACCTGCGCGGCCTCACCGAATTCGAGCAGGCGGTGCTGCGCAAGACGCGCGAGATACCGCGCGGCGAGGTTCGGCCCTACGGCTGGATCGCGCGTGAGATCGGCCGTCCCGCGGCCGTCCGCGCCGTCGGCACCGCGCTGGCCCACAATCCGATCCCGTACTTCATCCCGTGCCACCGGGTCGTCCGCACGGACGGCGCCATCGGCAACTACTCGGGCGGGGGGCCCAGCGCGAAGCGCGCGATCCTGACCCTTGAAGGCGTGCGTTTGAATCGACTGGAGGAGCTGGCGCACGCCGGCGTCCGCTACCACGGGGTGCGCACCACCAAGATCTTCTGCTTCCCGACATGCCACCACGTGAAGAGGGCGGCCGAGGCCAACCTGGTGCCGCTCCACGACGAGGCGGCGGCGTTCGCCGCGGGCTACCGGCCGTGCAAGGACTGCCGTCCCGCCGCGGTCCGTTTGACCGCTTAACCCAGGGAGTGGATGCTCGGCAGCTCCCGATACAGGCCGGCGTAGTCGAGGCCGTAGCCGATGACGAAACGGTCGGGGATGGTGAACCCGAGGAAATCGATGTTGACGCCCACCGCGCGGCGCGCGGGCCGGTCGAGGAGGGCCGCGATCCGCAGAGACGCCGGCTTCATGCCGCGGAAACGCCGGACCAGAGCGTGCAGCGTGTGGCCTGAGTCGACGATGTCCTCGACCAGCAGCACGTGACGGTCGACGAGCGGACCGTCGACCATGTGCGCGAGCCGGAGCGCGCCCCGGATCGTGCCGGAGCCGTAGCTGGAGGCGCGCACGAATTCCAGCTCGGCGGGGATGCTCAGGCTGCGTAGGAGGTCGGACGCGAACACGGCCGCGCCCTTCAGGACGACGATGAGCAACAGCGGCGTGTCGATGCCGGCGTAAACCTGGGACACGTGCCGGCCGAGCTGCCGCACGCGCCGCGCGATGCGCGCGGCCGAGATCATGGGTCGGGTGGGGTTCTGAGCGTGAGCGAGCCCACTCTGAGCCTGTGATCCCCGCGCCTGCCCCGCGGTCAGGACCCTAGGCATCTCTCTTCACAGCTTAGTCGTCCAAGGGGGGCGACGGTCGCGCCCGGTGGCGAGAGGCGCTTCCGGTACAGGCGGTGCGAGCGGCTGAAGGCGCCATCGAAGTTGATCGCCTTGCCGCCGTGATATCGCTCCGGCACGGCGCCGGCATGCGGCTTGTGACCGAACACGACGCGGCGGCTGCCGGTGATCTCCAGCCAGCGCCCGAGTCGCTCCGGCTGGGACGGAAAGATGTTGGGTCCGCTGAGCGCGTCCCACAGGGTCGATTCGCCTCCATCCATCAGCAGGTCGCGCACGCGCGTGTTGACGGCCGCGACGGGGTCGGGCTCGCCGGCCGCGAACAGGTTGGAGTAGCCGTCGCTGCCGCAGTGCTGGACCAGCGTCCGATCGGGAAGTCGGACGATCGCCGGTCGCTCGCGCAGCCAGCGCTGGAGATCAGGGTCGCGCGCGAGCTCGTCGAGGTCATGGCGCTGGCCGCCGATGCCCATCCAGGCGCCGATGCGCGCCGGATCGCGGATCGCCCAGAGCATCGCGACCTCGTGGTTGCCGAGCAGCACGGTGGTGTGGGCGCGGTCGCGCGCGTAGCGCAGGGCGCCGACGCCGAACATGCCGTAGTCGACGAGGTCGCCGAGGAAGATCGTGTGCCACTCATCAGCCGGGTAAGGGCGCAGCGCGTCGAAGAGCCGCTCGAGGTCGCCGTGGACGTCGCCGACGATCAGGACGGGCAGATCGCTCGCAGCCATGCCTCCCCCTCACCTTCGATGCGGCGCACAGTCCGGGTGTATGACCCGATCGTCTGGAGCTCGGTTCGGTGCGGCGGCCATCGCCAGCCGTGGCCGAAGACGGACTCCGCCTGTGACCTGGCGAAGGGCACCGCTCGCGGGAAGAGCCCGCTACCCGGCGCACCCTTGAAGACCCAGAACGAGTCCCACAGCGAGGTCGCGCGCGCCCGCCGCACGTGGGCGTTGCCATCCCACCAGCCGGGGCCGGGGTCCTCGCTGATATCGGCGACGACCTCTTCGACGACCAGGCGACCGACGAGGTGAAAGCCGGCGGGCGCGGATACGGGATGCAGTCGCGCGAGGAAGACGATTAGATCGCCTCTTTGGGCCCGTCGGAGGCTGAAGGCACGGCCGGCGCGGCGGCAGTTGTCTCCATAAGTCGGCGTGGCGCGGTTGAGGTCGGGGTCGAGGTGGATGGCGCGCTCGCGCCAGGCTGTCGGGGCGAGGGCGGCCAGCTCCGGGAGGTCTCTCAGCCGGAGCATCGGCGGCCGCCACGAGGGCTCTTCCGGGATCGGCAACAGCTGAAACGACCCGTCGTCGAAAAGCGGAGAGCGGGCGGCGTGGGCGGAGTTGACGCCGATGTTGGCGACGAAGGCGGCCATGCCCCGATGCTAATCGGCCGCTCGGGGCGGGAAATTGGGCCTGGGTTAGAATTGCCCTTCGGCCGAGTAGGGGCGTAGCTCAGTCTGGTCAGAGCATCGGTCTCCAAAACCGAGGGCCGAGGGTTCGAATCCTTCCGCCCCTGCCATTTCGCCCCGTGCCCACTCGGCTGGTCCGGCCTAGGCTGTTCCGGGGCGAGCGGTCGAATCGGGCGACACAGTAGACTCCAAGGCCAAGGTTCTCGGGAGCACCCCGCCTCGACTCGCCAAGAGTTTGGGCCGCTAGCTCAACTGGCAGAGCGCCGTGCTGATAACGCGGAGGTAGGTGGTTCGAGTCCACCGCGGCCCACCATGGCTTCTGTGCAAGTTCGGGTGACAGGTCTCAAAAGGCCTTCGGCTGATGCGGCACACAACTTCGGCTGATGTGTCGCAGTTACTTCGGTTGGTTTGTCACGCTCCC
>SCQL01000032.1 GCA_004299235.1 bacterium | reverse complement strand
CACCACCGAGCCGGCGAGCAGGACGCGGGAGATGGCGGCGTCGCAGGCCAGGCGCTCCACCGTCCGGGTGGAGATCGGCAGCGAGAGCTCGAGGTCGGCCGCGGGGGCGCCGAGCTCGTTTTTCAGCCCCTCCAGCGTGGTCGTCAGGGTGAGGTGCGGCCGGACCCCGTTGCGCCGCGGCAGCGCTCGTCCATGGCGTGACGCACGCACTGTGCCCGCCCGACTCCTGGAGGCGGCGGGCCATGGCGGCGAACTCGCCCTCCAGGGCGTCGATCAGGCCGCGCAGGCCCTTGGCGTCGACGCGGCGCTCGTCGCGGTGATGGAATTTGCGCACCGCGAGCGCCAGCTCCTCAAGGTCTGTGCCCCCAACCCCCAACATGCGACCATGCTACCAAACATCCGTTTGGGGAGTCAAGAAGAGACGCCTGTAAATCACGAAGAAATCTTTCGCCGCGCGGCGGTAGCGAGCTCGCGCCCCTCACCCTGACCCTCTCCCCGGAGGGGAGAGGGGGATCTTCCCCACCGACATCGCGTGTGGGCCTCCGAGCGCCACCCGCACGCCCCCCTTCCCAGTCTTTCGCCCGGACGTTACCCGACCGTTCTCACCGAAGATTCAGGGCCGCGCGCCAACTGAGACGTGCGCCTCCGCGGACGAGGGCGGCCCGGTAGATGCCGCCTGCCAATCTCGCCATGCCGACGATGCTCACCAGTTCGATCGCGATCGCCAGTGGAAGCTCCCAAACGGATATATGACCGAGGGCCAGTCTCGCGGGCATCAGGATTGGAGAGAGGGGTGGGAAGAACGAGAGCAACCTCACCCATGGCGCGTCGGGCGAGGCAATCGTTGCGTAGACGAGAAATAGACCGGCGACCAGGAATGCTGTGAAGGGCATGGTCACCGACTGGACCTCTTCCTGCCGGGCAACCATCGCTCCGGCCGCGGCGAAGCCGAAGGCATAAAGGCCGAAACCCAGCACAAACCAGACGATGATCATGGGCAGGAGGGTCGGCAGTTCGGAAGGTATCGCCTGGCTCTTCACGAGCGCGTTGGCAATCATTGCGCCGCCGACGGTGATTGTCATCTGACCCAGGCCGACGAGTCCGATCCCGATCACCTTCCCAGTCATCAGCTCTCGCGGTTGGACAGCCGCGAGCAGGACCTCCGCCGTGCGGGAGGTCTTCTCCTGCGCGACTCCGGTCGCTACGGCGGATCCGAAGCCCGCGACCGCGTACATGAGCAGAAAGGCGGCGGCAAGCGCCGTGATCTCCCGGCCGGGAAGATCGCTGGGTTCCGGCTGGAGGGCCACGGTAACCGTCGGTACCGGCTTCTCGGCGGCCGTGATCTGACTCGCCGACAGGCCGGCGGCTGAAAGCAAGCTGCGCTGGTGGATCACGTTGAGCACTGATCGGAGGAGGGCCGAGATCCCGGGCGGGACCGTCTGGTAGGCCTCGATCGTGGCCGAAGTCCCGTCGTAAAGCAGCGCAGCGTCGAGAGCTGCACGATTCTGTCCGGTTAGCAGAGCGAGGCGGCTACCACCGCCGGCGCGCGCATTGATGGGTGGCGTCAGCTCCGATCGCGCCGTCGCCTCGGAGTCGACGTTGCGCGTGGTGAGGTCGATCGCGGCTGCTTTGGCCGCGGCATTGATGGCCGGCGCGAGGGCCTGCGCCTGAGGCCCGACCAAACCAAGGTTGGTGGAGCCTCCGGACTGATTCGTCAGAGAAGGCACCACGATCAGACCCACCGCCAGGAAGGTGGTCAAGCCGGTGAGAATCCACGTGGCTCTTCCAGTGACCCGCTCGGTTATCTCGCGCAGGGCCACCAGGGCGATCGAGCCAAACCGGATCATGACGCGACCAGCTCCCGGTACAGCTCGGCCAGCCCGCCGGACTCGAACCCGAAGAATTGAAGCGGCCCGGCCGCGGTCGCGGCGCGAAGCACCTCTTCAGTGTCATCGCCTGGCCTGATGTCGAACCGGACGCCTTCGCCGTCATGGCTCAGGACGTGCATGTGGTCAAGGCGTGCCCACCATTCGGTCGGATTCGCGACTTGCACCCGAAGACGCTGGGGAACACGCGCTCGGAGCTCCGCAAGGGTTCCGCTCGCCAACGCCTTGCCGCCATCCACGATCACGATCCGATCACAGAGGCGCTCAACGAGATCGAGTTGGTGGCTCGAGAAGAGGATCGCCCTCCCCTGGCTCGCGACCTCGCGGATCACATTGGATAAGGAGTCGACCGCTGAGGGATCGAGGCCGGCGAACGGTTCGTCGAGGACGAGGAGGTCAGGCTCATAAACCAGGGCCACGGCGAGCTGAACGCGCTGCTGATTGCCGTGAGACAGTGCGACGACGCGCTCACGCTCCCGGCCGTCCAGGCCCAGCCGCCTGATCCAGTTGAGCGCCGCCCGCCCAGCGGCGTCAGGTGCCATCCCGTGCAGTCGTGCGAAGTAGGTCATCTGCTTCAGCACCTCCATCTGGGGGTAGAGTCCGCGTTCCTCCGGCATGTAGCCGAAACGAACGCGGTCCCGCAGGGTGACGTCGTGCCCTGCCCAGCGGACCGTTCCGCCGGAGGGCGTCAGGATGCCCATCACCGAGCGCATCGTCGTGGTCTTGCCCGCACCATTGCGACCGACAAGGCCGACGACTTCTCCTGCGTTCACCGTCACGCTGAGGTGATCGACGGCCACTCGTGAGCCGAACTTCTGGAAGAGATCGATGATCTCGAGTCCAGATGATCGGCTTTCGACCACGGTCACTTCCGGCGGTGCCATCACTCCGCGTCGCGTCCGGCGAAGTGGTACGCGGTCAAGCCCCGCGAGCGTCCCGCCCTGAGCGCAATTTGCTCAAGCGACGCCGGAGCGTATTCCGCATGGGCTAGGACTTCGATGGCGGCCTCAACGATCTGCGGGCGACGCCTCCTCGATGAACGTTCTGCCTTCGTGGCGGAGCCACTCGGATTCTGGCACGCCGAGGCGGTCAGTGGTCAGACAGGGGCGGCTGATTTCCGGCCCGATTTGAGATCCGCCCTGCAACAATCTGCTCGGCCGTGGACAAAACCCAACTCGGACGCGCCGGAGAGCTGGCGATGGCGCTGTACTCGATGGTCTCGTCGGATGGCGAATTGCAGCTGTTCACGCCGCTGGCGGACGACGACCACATCGATGCCACCGCTGGCCGGCGGGGTGGGCTGCCGGCGATTGCCATCCAGGTGAAGACCGCGGGCGAAGCGGATCGCAACGGACTGGTGGAGGCCACGGCCGATTATCCAGTCGGTCATGTCCGTGAACATCCGGCGTTTCTTTATGCGGTGCTGCTGATGCGGTCGGTCACGATCGAAGCTGCGTGGCTTCTGCCGAGCCCTGACTTCAACCGCCTCGCGTACCGACGGACCGCCGGCGATCGGGAGGTCCTGGAATTCCGCGGCGATCCGCTGCGGAGCGACCGTTACTCGACATTTCGGGTGCCGCCGCTCGAGATCGGCCCGCGCCTGCTGACGGTGATCGATTCGCTGCAGGAGGTTGTTCCCCTCCGCCTGGCGCGCGGAACCGCGGGTTTGATGCTGGCGACCCGCCGCGCGTAGTCAGTTCAATCTGAGACGCGGACCACGTCGCCGACGCCCAACACGCCGTCGGTCAGCACGTCGGCTCGCAATCCTCCGCGGTGGACCAGCGACCTCAATACTCCGGGCTTGGTCAGGCACTCGAGGTGACTGCAGGGCTCGCAAAGGCGCTGGCCGAAGCAGGAAACCTCGCCGATCACGAACTTGCGACCCACCAGGGCGT
>SCQL01000031.1:300000-394163 GCA_004299235.1 bacterium | reverse complement strand
TCTTCGACGAGCGAGACCGAACACAGATCGCCCGTCAGGCCGTGCGCCGGCTGGAGCGCCTCGGCTACACCGTCGAACTCAGCGAGGGCGCTGCCTAGTCGAACTCACTTTTCGGGTTAAAGAGCGAACCGCCGATGAAGGAGGTGGCGCGCTTGCGGGCGGTCCACGGCGTCGCCGATCGCCGCCGCATCCGCCTGCAGCCGCCGCCCCCGCCCAGGCAGCTGTCGTTGCTGCTGTAGCCCGGGCGGCGAGAGCCTTACGATTCTTCGTGACATGCGGAGCCCGATGGACGTGCTGGCGGGACGGGTCGGCGGCTTCAGCAAGATGGAGATCGCCCGCCGGACGGTGCCGTGCTTCAAGCACGTGGTCGAGAAAGATGGCGAGAAGCTGGCCGTGTGCCTCCTCGTCGATTCGGGCAAGCTCTACCGCTTTCCTTTCGAGGACGCCAAAGGGATCAAGGGCCTCGGGATCAAGGCGCGCTATTTGCGCGGCGAGATGGAGCATCTGCGGCTGCGGGAGTTCCAACCCGGTCTGTGTCGCTATGTCGAAAGAGCCGGCCAAGCCGTCTGAGTCGCTGGTCCAGGAACTGCTTGCGGAACGGCGAGAGCTGAAGGTCGCGGTCGAGCGCTTGCGGATCGAGCTGGCGGAGGCGAAGTCAGGCGCCGACGGCCCCGACCCGCGACTGCGTGAGCTCCAGGCGGAGGTCGAAAGGCTCAGGTATCAGCTGGCGTCGACTCGAGCCGAAGCCGGGTTGATGCGCGAAGAGCGGGACCAGCTGCGCCTGGGAGTTGAGCGCGCGCTCGACCAGATGGCCAAGCTGTAAACCAAGAAAAGGCCCCGCGGAGCGAGGCCTTTGGCGAGCCGCGCGGCGATTACTTGACGGAATTGGCCAGCTGGTCGACGTATGGGTTCAAGAAGCTGCTGAGGCCGGGGGCCGGGATCCGCTGCCCCGTGCCCTGCAGGGACTGAATGAGGAAGATGACCCAGAAGATGAAACCGACCAGCCACAACGGGATCACCAAGAGCTGGACGACTGGGATCAACCCGACGATGAAGATGATGATCGAGAGCCCGCCGAAGATGATGATCGACTGGGCGGCATTCCACTTGACGTCAGGGTCGTCTTTGCCGACGAAAAGGAAGATCAGCCCACCGATCCAGCCCAGGACGTAGGCGAGGATGGTGAAGGTCTTTTTGTTGCTCCCCGCGCCGCCCGGCGTCCCACCCATGGGGGCAGGCTGTCCGGGGGGCGGGGGTGGCATCTGCGACATGGGCTCTCTCCTCCTAATCGGTGGCGGGCTGCGGCCCGATTATGGGTTCAACGTCGCCAAAACACCATAGCCTGGCCAGGTTGTTTGGAGGTCGGCGCTGAGGTCGACCCCAACCCCGCCAGCCGCCCCGGCGCGAGAACCTAGCCGGCAGGCGGCCCCTGGCCGGCCGGCGCCTGCCCGGCAGCCTCGCCGGCGCGGATGTCGCCCGATCCCGAGCTGCCGGCCGCGATGACCGCTTGCTGCGCGTACTGCTGCGTGAACGCCTGGTGTGCCTGGGTCGCCATGTCCGTCGGGAACGGGACCCAGGGCGAGGTCGGGGTCTCGCGGATGGCGGTGACGCGGTAGATCCGGAAGGTCTGGGCCGACTTGCCCTTCAGTTCCACGCCCGGCACCGTGTCGACCGCGATGTGGTCCTGGCACAGGTCGTAGGTGGGCTGGCCGATCAACAGGTGATAGGCCGGGGCGGTGGCGCAGAAGCGGGCGGCGGTGTTGACGGTGTCGCCCAGCGCCGTGTACTGGATGCGGCTGCGCGAGCCCATGTTCCCGACCACCGCGGGTCCGGTGTTGATGCCGATGCCCCAACGAATCGGGGGCAGCCCCTTGGCGAGCAGCCTCTGCTGCAGTTCCGGTGCCCGGTTGATCAGGTCATAGGCGCATCGCACCGCCAGCAGGGCGTGGTTCTCCTGGAGGCGCGGGGCGTTCCAGAAAGCGACGATCTCGTCGCCGACGTATTTATCGACGGTCCCATCCCAGCTGAAGATGATTCCGCTCAGGTGGTCCAGGTACATCTGGACGAGGTTGACCACGTCGCCGGCCGCCATCGACTCCGACATGGAGGTGAAGCCCCGCACGTCGACGAACAGCAGTGTGATGTCGCGGCGCTCGCCGCCACGCATGATGTCCTCCACCCCGCGGCGCTTCCTGGCGAGCTGGGTCACGATCTCGGGCTTCAGGTACTGCCCGAAGATCGCTGTCACCTTGCGCTTCTCGCGATCCTCGTAAAGGAAGCGGTAGGCGGTCACGCCCGTGTAAGCGAGGGCGATCGTGAGCAACGGATGGAAGACGTCGGGCACGAAGCTGTGGTTGGCTGCCAGGTACGCGACCGCGGACGTGAACACCGCCATCGCCACGACGGTGGCGAGAAGGCCCCAGAGGATGGAGAGCCGGGCGACGGCCAGCGCCATCAGCAATCCCAACCCCAGGATGGTCATGAAGATGAGAATCGGCGGCTCCGGGGTCAGGAACGCCGAGCCGGCTGCCGCGGCCGGGACGGCGCCGAGCAGCATCCGGACCACGTTGGCGTGAATCTCAACGCCCGCCATCGGCTGCGTGCCGTTCGAGCCGGCGCTGGTGGTCACCAGCTGCTGGTCGTTGACGCCCGTCAGCTGGTAGTAACCCACCAGGACGATCCGGCCTCTGATCGCGTCGGGTGAGGCGGTGCCGTTCACCACGTCGGCCAACGGGATGTAATGGCCGTACTTCTTGAAGTTGCCGGGCGGTCCCGAGAAGTTGATCCAGATCGATCCGGTCTGGTCGACCGGAATGCTCCAGGCCGCGCCGAACGTGGCCGAGCCACCGGAGTGCTGCAGCGAAGTGCTCTTGAAATCCGTCCCGAGCGAAGCCGCGCCGTAGGCCGCCACGCCGAACGAATTGATGACCTGCGAATCGCAGGCGCCGGTGGCGAAGCAGGCAGGCTGGACGAACAGCGGGATCCTGCGCACGACACCATCGGCATCGAGCACGAGGTCGGTGGAGGCAAGGATGACATTCGGGTCCGGGTGCCGGCAGGGCGCTGAAGGATCGGGGTTGGTGTCCGTGCAGCGGAATTCCTTCAACGGGATCTCGTCAATCCCCGGAGGCTCGCTGTTAGGGCTCGTTTGGATGAGCCTGCCGTCGCCGATGAGCGTGTCCTGGGCGCTGTAGGAGAGGACGACCGGGATCGCGCTGCCGGCCAGGGCCTGGGCGAAGAGGCCGTCGGTGGCCGGGTCCCGCCGGTCAGGAAAGTTGACGTCGAACGCAACCACCGTCGCGCCGTCTATCTCGAGGTTCCGCAGCGCTGTTGCGTACACGTCACGCGGGACGGGGTATTGGCCGATGGTCTGCACGCTCCGGTTGTCGATGCCGACGATGACCACGCCGTTGCCGGGGTCCGTCTGGCCGGCGAAGCGGTCCTCCGGGTGGACGGACACGTTGACCACGCAGCCGGTGTGCGCGTCACAGGCGATTTGCTGGGTGTAGAGCCACGACACGGCGGCGCTGAGGGCGAGCGCAATCACGCCCGCAACCGCGGTCCGGTAGGTGTACCAGTAGCGGAGGTGGCGGCCCACGGGCGGTCGGATCATAACCCTGGCTCAATTGAGTTGTGACACCATCGATTTGAGGTGCGGTGCGGCATTGCCGGCTGGATCGACAAGTCGCTGATCGATTCCAAGCTGTTCTACCCGATGAACGCCAGGTCATCGGAGGAGCGGCTGCACTTCTACGCGACCCAGTTCTCGCTCGTCGAGGTGGATTCCACGTACTACGGGATGCCGAAGCCGGAGAACTCCGAGCTCTGGGTGGCGCGGACGCCCGAGGGATTCACCTTCGACGTCAAGTCGTTCTCGCTCTTCACCCATCACCCGACCAAGCCGGTGGCGCTGCCCAAGGACATTCGGGACGAATTGCCGGAAAAGCTGCGCGACAAGAACATCTACCTCGAGCAGACGCCGGATGAGCTGGTGGACGAGTCGTGGGACCGGTTCCGCGCCGCCCTGGAACCGCTGCGGGCTGCCGGGCGCCTGGGTGCGGTGTTCTTCCAGTTCCCCCCCTGGTTCCTGCCTTCGTCGCGCTCGCTGGCCTACATCGAGCAATGCCAGGAGCGAATGTTCGGCTTCCAGGTCGCGGTGGAGTTCCGGAAACCGGAATGGTTGGATGCCCGGCATCGAGACGGCACGCTGGCCTTCCTCCGTACGCGCGACATCCCCTATGTCGCGGTCGATGTCCCCGCGGGCCACAGGACGAGCATGCCTCCGGTCTTCGAAGTGACCTCGACGAAGCTCGCCGTGGTGCGCTTCCACGGACGCAATCACCAGACGTGGGACCTGAAAGGAGCGCCCCCGAATGTGCGCTTCCGGCACGACTACACGGACGGGGAGCTCCAGGAATGGGTGCCGCGGATCAAGGCGATGGAGCGCTCGGCCGCACAGGTGCACGCGATCATGAACAACAACTACTCGAACTACTCGGTCAAGAACGCGCAGCAGCTCGAAAGGCTGCTCCGGGCCTGGCAGAAGTGAGGCTTACGGGCTGGCCGGCCTCGGCCCGCTGCCGCTGAGATCGGGAGACCGCCGCCGCCGGATCTCGCCCAGGCCGTGGTCGATCAACCCGCCGAAAAACGGCTCGGCAAGCTGGCCCAGGCGCAAGGGCAGCACCATCGCGTCGCGACGCGGGAAGCGCGCGGTGCGAACGATGAGGTTCGCGACCCACCATGCCGGGAACTGCGGCCCGGCGGCTTCCTCCGTCGTGGCGAAGAACTCGGTGCCCGAGGTCACGCCCGGATAGACGACGCAGACCTTGACCCCGGTCCCGGACAGCTCGCCGCGGAGCGCGTGCGACAGGCCGACGACGGCGTGCTTGGTGGCGGAGTAGACCGCCGAGTATGGCGAGGCTCGGAAACCGACCACGGAGGAGACGTTGATGATCACCCCTCGCCGCCGTTCCAACATGGACGGCAGCGCGGCCTGGGTCGTCGCGATCACTGCCTTCAGGTTGGTGGCGACCAGCTCGTCGACCTTCTCGTCGGGCATCTGGTGCAGGCGGCCCATCCAGCCGACGCCCGCGTTGTTGACCAGCACGTCGACGCGCTCGTGGTCGCGAAGCGCCGCGGCGACAAACGCCCGCGCTTCGACCCGGCGGCCGACGTCGAGCCGCCGCACGTTGACCTCGGGCGATCCAACCTGCCGGCATCTCTGCGCCACCGCGTTGAGGCGGTCCAGGCGGCGCGCCCCCAGCTCGAGCCGGGCACCCCGCCGGGCGAAAGCGACGGCGGCCGCGGCCCCGATCCCGCTCGAGGCGCCCGTGATGACCACGACCGCTCCCTTCAGCCGCACTGCCGTAGCTTAGGGGCGGCATAGAATCGCCGAATGAAAGCGCTGACCTTCCAGGGCCAGGGCGACGTCAAGGTGATCGACGTTCCCAAGCCCGTCATCAAAGGCTCCGGCGAAGCGCTGGTCAAGGTTTCGCTCGGGTCCGTGTGCGGCTCCGACCTTCACATCTATCACGGGCATACGCCGATGAACCAGGGAGCCGTGCTCGGCCACGAGTTCGTGGGTGTGGTCGAGGAGGTCGGCTCGGAGGTCAAGCGCTTCCGGCCGGGCGACCGGGTGGTGTCCAGCTTTTTCACCTCCTGCGGCCATTGCGCGCTGTGCCGGAAAGGCTGGTTCAGCCAGTGCGTCGACAAGGCCACGTTCGGGCACGGGGAGTATTTCGGCGATCTCGGCGGCGGCCAGGCCGAATACGTCGTGGTGCCCCTCGCCGACCACTCGATGGAACCCATCCCGGCCGGCATGACCGACGAGCAGGCCATCTTCGTCGGCGACGTCCTGGCCACGGGGTTCTTCGGCGCGGAGCGAGCCGAGATCAAGCCCGGGGACGTCGTCGCCGTGGTCGGAGCCGGTCCGGTCGGGCTCATGGCCACCATGTGCGCCCAGCTCTTCGGCCCGGCGCGCGTCTTCGTCGTCGACATGGTGGACTCCAGACTCGAAACCGCCCGGGACCTCGGCGGCACCCCGATCAACGCCTCTCAGGTCCATCCCGTGGAAGCGATCGAGGGCCACACGGGCGGCATCGGCGCCGATTCCAGCATCGAGTGCGTCGGCCTGCTGTCCGCCGTCGACACGGCCATCCACTGCGTTCGTGGCGGGGGCACGATCTCGATGGTCGGCGTCCCGAGCGCGGTCCTGGGCGACTTCCCCTACATGCGCATGTGGCTGAAATCGCTCAGCTTCCGGTGCGGCTGGTGCAACGTGCAGGCGTACATGAGGCCGCTCCTGGACCTGATCGCCGCCGGTCGGTTGCAGCCGCAGAAGATCATCAGCCATCGGATGCGGCTGGACGAGGGCGAAGAGGCCTACCGCATGTTCGACGCGCGCGAAGCGACGAAGATCGTTCTCAAGCCGTAATCGACCGAGCATCCCGCCTCCTCTGGGGGCAAGGCTCAGGGTGAGTCGCTTGAGCCACCATCCCGATCCAGGGCCATCAGATAGCCCCGGGCTCGCTCCGTGAGCGGGTAGCGGTTGGTCATCTCGTGGAACGCCGGGCCGTGGTCGCTGTGCTCGAGGTGGGCCATCTCGTGCACGAGCAGGTAATCGAGCACCCAGCCCGGCAGCGAGGCGGCGCGCCGGGCGATCCGGATCGCCCCCGTCGTGAAGGTGCAGCTTCCCCACAGGTGAGCCATGTCGGCGAAGGCGATCGAAGTCCAGCGCAGCCGCCCGCCGAAGTGGCGGTCGTTGAGCGTGCGTGCGCGCTCGTCCAGCCGTTGATCCGTCGGCCGCGAACGCTCCATGCGCCGCAGCAGACGCCGCCGCATCTCCTCACCCCACCGCTCGCGCTCGGCACGGGGCATCGATTCGGGGACCAGCAGCTCGAGGACGCCTGAACGGAGGCGGGCCGCGACCGTCCTTCGCCGGCGCCCGGAGGCGACGATTCGAATTGGCGGGCTGAACTGGTTGTGATTCGCTTCCAAGACGCAATGCTCCGATGTTGCTGGATTGGTGTGCTGCGATTGTAGGCAGCCCGTCTCGGGCTGGGAACCCCGCCCGTTAACGCACCAGTAGGGGTGCAGGCCATCCAGACCGCCGCCGTCACCGTCGACTACGATTGGCTCCAGAAGGTGCCTAGAAGCCTGGTCATCGGAAATGGCAACGTGCTCGTGGGCTTCGATGCCACCTACACGGTCCGGGACCTGTATTTCCCGCGGGTCGGCGACGCCAACCAGACGATGGGCAACGACTGCCGCACCGGGTTCTTCATCGACGGCAAATTCGCCTGGCTCGACGACGCGGGCTGGGATCGTCGCCTGGGGTATGCCGTGGACTCGCTGGTCAGCGACGTCACCCTCAAGCACGCCGGCCTGGGCATCACCGTCAGGTTCGAGGACTACGTCGACCTCGCGCGCAACTGGTTCATCCGCAACGTCGAGGTCACATCCGACAGAGGATTCACCACCGGTCGCGCCTTCTTCCACTACGACTGGTTCATCGAGGGTTCGGACATCGGCAACACCGTGGCCTTCGACCCCCGGCACCGCGGGATCATCGCCTACAAGGCCAATCGATACTTCCTCATCGGCGGCCGCTCCGGCCAGGATTTCGGGATCAGCACCTGGGCCAACGGCAAGAAGGGCAACGGCCTGGCCGGGACGTGGGTCGACGCCGAAGACGGCATTCTCGGCAAGAACCCGATCGAGCAGGGCTCCGTCGACTGCACGGTCGGGTTTGACTTCGGCCCCGGCGCCCTCGGCCAACCGAGCTCCCTGACGCATTGGGTCTGCATGGGGACGCGGCTCAGCGAGGTCACGACCTACGGGCAGGACCTGATCGTCGGCCGCGGGCCGGACACCTATCGCGGCCGGACGATCACCTACTGGCGGGTGTGGTCGGAGAAGGACCACCGGCATATCGACGAGGAGCTCGGCCCTGAGGTGACGCAGCTTTACCGCCGCAGCATCCTGACCGCACGCACGCACGTCGACAACCGTGGCGCCATCATCGCCGCGACCGACTTCGACATCACGAAGTTCGCCCGCGACACGTATGCGTATGCATGGCCTCGCGACGGCGCGCTGGTCGCCAACGCGCTCGATCGCGCCGGGCACGAGGACGTGACCCGCCAGTTCTTCACGTTCTGCCAGCAGGCTCTGGTCGAAGAGGGCTTTTTCCTGCACAAGTACACGCCCTATGGACAGCCCGGAAGCTCGTGGCTGCCGTGGATCGACGCGCACGGGATGCGCACGCTGCCGATTCAGGAAGACGAGACGGGGCTGGTGCTGTGGGCGTTGTGGCAGCACTATCGGATTCACCAGAACCTTGACTTCGTGGTCGACCTCTACTCGACGCTCATCGTGCCCGCGGCCGACTGGATGGTCTCCTACGTCGACGAGAGAAACGGCCTCCCGATGCCCTCGTGGGACCTGTGGGAGGAGCGCTGGGGCGTCCACGCGTTCACGGTCGGCGCGCTCTGGGGTGGTCTCGATGCGGCGCGCAACTTCGCCGGCCTCTTCGGCGACACCGCCGCGTTCGCGCGCTATCGGGACGCCGCGGACCGCTTGCGCGAGGCGGCGGACACGCACCTGTACAGCTCCGCGCTGGGACGGTTCGTGCGCCGCATCGCCGTCGAGGACGACGGCACCATGACCGTGGACATGGTCCTCGACAGCGCGATCCATGGGCTGTGGCGATTCGGCATGCTCCCGCCCGACGAACCGCGGATCAGGGACACGATGATCGCGATTCGCGACCAGCTGGCCAACCAGGCGGCCGCCGGCGGGATCGCGCGCTACAAGGACGACTATTACTTCAGGGTCGAACCTGACACCAAGAAGGTGCCGGGCAATCCCTGGTTCATGTGCACGCTGTGGATGGCGCAGTGGTACATCGCGACGGCCACGACCGCCCAGGACCTCAAGCCGGCGCGCGACATCATCAACTGGGTGGTCGCGCACCAGATCGCCAGCGGCCTGCTGTCAGAGCAGCTCGACCCCAACACCGGCGCGCCCCTTTCCGTGTCGCCGCTGACGTGGTCTCACGCCGAGCTGATCGTCACCGTCGACGAGTTCTGCCGCAAGGCCGAACGCGTTCGCCGCTCGGCGAAATCCGCGAGCTCGCCGGCATCGAGCACCGCTTCCTAGCTCAGCGGGCCGGGTCGTACCTCACAACGGGATGTTGCCGTGCTTGCGCGCGGGTCGTTCGATCGTCTTGCGCAGGCAGAGCTGCAGGCCGCGGACCAGCTCGCGCCGGGTCTGGCTCGGCTCGATCACGTCGTCGATGTACCCGCGCTCTGCCGCGACGTATGGGTTGGCGAACCGGGCGGTGTACTCCGCCACCAGCTCCTTGCGCCGGGCGGCGGGATCTTCCGCCGCCGCCAGGTCGCGCTTGTAGATGATGTTCACGGCCGCCTCCGGCCCCATCACCGCGATCTCGGCCGTCGGCCAGGCCAGGTTGAGGTCTGCCCCCATCTGCTTGGGCGACATGACGCAGTACGCCCCGCCGTAGTCCTTGCGGGTGATGACCGTCAGCTTCGGCACCGTCGCCTCCGCGTACGCGTAAAGCAGCTTGGCGCCATGGCGGATGATCCCGCCGTGCTCCTGGTCGCGTCCGGGCAGATAGCCGGGCACGTCGACGAAGGAGACGATCGGGATGCCATACGCGTCGCAGAAGCGGATGAACCGCGCCGCCTTGACCGAGGCGTTGATGTCGATGGCGCCGGCCAGCACCTTGGGCTGGTTGCCGACGATGCCGACGACGTGGCCGCCGAGCCTGCCCAGCCCGACGACGATGTTGGGCGCGAAGAACGGCTGCACCTCGAAGAACTCGCGGCCGTCCAGGGTCCGCGACACCACCTCGCGCATGTCGTAAGGCTTGTTGGGGGACTCCGGGACGATCGTCTGCAGCTCGGGGTCCGCGCGCTCGAGGTCGTCGGTGGTCGGGACGAACGGCGGGCGTTCATTGTTCGAGGAGGGCAGGTAGGACAGCAGCTTGCGCACGCCCGCAGCGCATGCCTCCTCGGTGCGCGGCAGGAAGTGTGCGACGCCTGAGGTCGCGTTGTGGACGTCGCCGCCGCCCAGCTCGTCAAACGTCACGGCTTCGCCGGTGACGACCCGGATGACCTCCGGGCCGGTGATGAACATGTACCCCTGGCCGGCGACGATGAAGATGAAATCGGTGATCGCCGGCGAATAGACGGCTCCCCCGGTGCAGGGGCCGGCGATGACGCTGATCTGCGGGATGACCCCCGATGAGCGGACGTTGCGCAGGAAGATGTCGGCGTAGCCCGCGAGCGCCACGACGCCTTCCTGGATGCGCGCGCCACCTGAATCGTTGATGCCGATGATCGGGACGCGATTGCGCAGGGCGAGCTCCTGGACCTTGACGATCTTTTCGGCGGTGACCTCGCCCAGCGAACCGCCGAACACGGTTGCGTCATACGCGTAGATGGCGACCGGGCGGCGGTCGATCTCGCCGAACCCCGCGACCACCCCGTCACCTGGGATCCGCCGCTCTTCCATGTCGAATCCGTGCGCGCGGTGCGTCGCGAAAACGTCGAGCTCGACAAACGAGCCTCGGTCGAGCAGCATCTCGATGCGCTCGCGGGCGGTCGCCCTGCCGCTCGCGCGCCGCTTGTTGGCAGCCGCCGTTTCCGCGTGCAGCGCCTGGTAGCGGCGCTTGCGGTACTGGTTGATCTTCTGCTCGGAGACGGTGGTCGGCGACCGGACCGGCGCCTCGACCCCTTCGAGCGACGGCGTCGTGCGGCGAACCGGCGTGAGGGACTTTGGCTTACGAGCGGCCATACCGCATATCGTAGGCGCGTGCCCGAATACGGCCCTCCGCTCGACATCGATCGGACGGTGACGCTGCGTCAATTGCGAACGTTCAAAGCGGTCGCCGACCTCAACAGCTTCAGCCTCGCGGCGCAGGAGCTGCGCCTGAGCCAGCCGTCGGTCTCGTATCAGGTCAAGGAGCTGGAGGAGGCGCTTGGCTTACCGCTGCTGGATCGGCTGGGCAAGCGCGTGCGGCTGACCGAAGCAGGTTCCGTCCTCTACACCTACACGCGCCGCACGCTCGACGTCCTGGACGAGGCCGCGCTGGCGCTCGAAGAGATGCGGGGGATCAAGCGCGGCCATCTTCGGGTCGGCGCCAGCACGACCGTGGGCATCTACCTGCTGCCCGCCGCGCTCGGAGCATTCAAGAAGCTCCATCCGGGCATCGTCATATCGCTGGAGATCGGCACGCGCGCGCGCGTCCAGGAACAGGTGCTCCGCAGCGAGCTCGACCTCGCGGTCGTCGGCCCGGCGCTCAAAGACGCCGACCTGGCCATCCTGCCGTTCGTCAGCGACGAGCTGGCGGTGGTCGCGCCCGCCGGCCACCCGATTGCCGGCCGGCAGGGGCTCACGCTGAAGGACCTCGCGGACCAGCCGTTCGTCATGCGGGAGCCGGCGTCGGGCAGCCGCTGGTCGCTGGAGAAGGCGGCGCGCAAGGCGGGAGCCAAGCTGCAGGTGGCGATGGAGCTCGGATCCAACGGCGCCATCAAGCACGCCGTCGAGTCAGGCCTGGGACTCGCCGTCATCTCGCGATACGCATGCGCGCTCGAGCTGTCGAGCGGGCGCCTGGTCGAGCTGGACGTAAGCGGCTTTCCAATCCGCCGCGACTGGCACATCGTTCACCTCCGCCGCCGCCGCCTGCCGGCGTCGGTGCTGGCCTTCATCGAGTTCTTGAAGGACACGAGCTGGCTGTCGCGCGACGGCGCGCGCGGCCGCTTCCGCCCGCCCACGGATTGATCCGCAGATTTCGCCGAGCGGCCGCCGACCTGCTGTCGCGGCCGGCGCTTTACTGGACGATTGCGGCCGCGTTCTGGTTTCGGGTGGCGGTCCTGACCGTGCTCACGCCGCGGCGCCCGGACACGGAGACGATGTGGGAGGGCGCCCACGCGTACCTGACCGAACCCGGGCACATGTACGACGCGGCCGCCGCCTACCTGTCCCGGTTGCACATCATCGCCCCGCCCGGTGGGCTCGATGGGTTCGTGAGCCCGCCGCCCATGGCCGCCCTTGCGCTCCCGGTCGCGCTTTTGCCCAAGAGTATCGGGGTCCAGGCGTGGACGTTGATCGACGCCGCCGCGCTGCTGATCGCGCTCGCGCTCCTGTATCGGGTGCTCGCGACCCGACATCCGCTGGCCCGGCCGATGTTCTGGCTCGTGGCCGGGTACTTTCCACCTCTGTTCGCGGACGTCAGCGCAGGGCAGCGTGGCGGCGTGCTGCTGATCGGCGCGATGGCCTCGATCTGGCTCGAGTCACGCCGACCGGCCCTTGCCGGCGCCGTCGGCGGGCTGACGGCCGCGCTCAAGTACTACCCGGCGGCGATGGTCATCGGGCCGCGTCCGAGCCATCGCGTGCGATACGCCCTCGTGCTCGCTGCCGTGCTGCTGGTGGCGACCACAGCCAGCTTCATCCCGCTCGGTGTCGGTGGCGCCGCCTTTTACTACCAGCACGTGCTGGGGTCGTCGTTGGCTTCGCACAACCCCGACTGCGCTTACGACTCGGTGCGGACGCTGTTCACCCGGACCATCGGGGGCGAGCAGTACGCGCAGCCGTGGGGGACGGGATACGAGCTGGTGACCTCACCGCTGCGGCTGCCTGCGGTCGCGCTGTTCCTCTCCTATCTGAGCGCTGTCCTCTTTGCTTCCGGCGCGGCATGGGGAGCGTGGCGGAGCGGGTGGAATCCGGCCTACGGGATGTCGCTTGGCTTTGCGCTCGGAGCGCTCATCCCCAACGAGGTCTGGCCGTACCAGTGGCTGCCGATGTTGCCGCTGGTCCTGCTGCTGGTGGTACGCGGCATCGAGCGGCGCCGGTTCGGCACGCTCGCGCTCCTGGGCGTCTTGCTGCTGGGTTTCTACCGCCAGCCCTGCGAGCTCGTGTTCCCGAACCTCTGGACGGTGGCCGCCATCGGGGTCTTCGTTTTGGGGCTGTGGGAAAATCGCCTTTTCATCGCATCACGGGAGGGAACACATGGCGCTCGATGCTGAGGTCAGCTTTACCTGGGTGGGCCACGGGACCTGGAAAGCTCGCAGCGCCAGGCAGAAGGAGATCCTGATCGACCCCTGGGTCATGAACAACCCGGTGGCTCCGGAGAACCTAAAGAAGATCGACCGTTGCGACCTGATGCTCATCACGCACGGTCATTTCGACCATCTCCAGGACGCGCTCGAGATCGCCAGGGCGACCAAGCCCACGATCGTGACCAATTTCGAGATCGCATCGTGGCTTGGCTCCAAGGGCATCGAGGCGTCGAGCATCGTCGGCCTGAACCAGGGCGGCACGATCGCGGTCGACGGCGTCAAGGTGACGCTCGTCCACGCCGAGCACTCCAGCGGCATCTCCGACGGCGACAGGACGGTCTACGGCGGCCACGCGTGCGGGATCGTGATCGAGTTCGAGAACGGCTTCACCGTCTACTTCGCGGGCGACACCGACGTGTTCGGGGACATGGCCCTCATCGCCGAGCTGAACCAGTTCGACGTTGCCTTCCTGCCCATTGGCGACTTCTACACCATGGGGCCGAAACGGGCCGCCAAGGCGGTCTCCCTCCTAGGCGTGAAGACCGTCGTGCCCATGCACTTCGGCACGTTCCCGCCGCTGACGGGCCGCCCGAGCGATCTGCAGGCGCTGGTCGGGCCTGGCGTCAAGGTGCTGGACATCAAACCGGGCGACACGGTCTGAGGCGGGAGCCCGCGGCAGCGAGAAGGCGCCGACCGGCTGGCGGCCTGCTAGCGTGGTCGGATGAGGTTCCGCTACTCGCGGTGGGACGGCACTCAGAAGCTGGACGACCTCGACGCCGGGGATGTCCTGGACGCGCTTTCGGACGACCTCATGAACTACGGCGATCTGAACGCCGCGCTCCAGCGCCTGTTGCGCTGGGGGTCGCCGAACATGCCTGGGCTGGAGCAGCTCCTCAAGCAGCTGCGTGAAGCGCGTGAGCGCGAGCTGGGCCGGTACAACCTGGACTCGACGGTCGAGCAGCTGCGCGAGCAGGTGCAGGACGTCATCGACACCGAGAAGGGTGGAATCGAGCGCCGACTGAGCGAGTCGCGGTCACCTGAGGCCCAAAAGCTCATGGAGCGAATCGCGCGTCAGCGCCAGGAACAGCTGGAACGCCTGCCCGACGACCTCGGCGGTCGCGTCAAGGGGCTGCGCGATTACGAGTTCGTCGACGACGCGGCGCGGCAGAAGTTCGAAGAGCTGATGCAGAAGCTGCAGCAGCAGATGGTCGATCAGATGTTCCAGGGCCTGAAGGGCTCGATTCAGTCGATGCGGGGTCAGGACCTTTCCCGTGTACGCGAGATGGTCCGCGAGCTGAACAAGATGCTGGAGCAGCGGATGGAGGGTCGCACACCGGACTTCAACCGCTTCATGGAGCGCTTCGGCGACATGTTCCCGCCCGGCATCAACAGCCTGGACGAGCTGCTCGAGCACCTGCAGCGCCAGATGGCGCAGATGCACTCCCTCCTCCAGAGCCTGAGCCCGGAGGCGCGTGAAGAGCTCCGCCAGATGATGGACGCGCTCCTGCAGGACGACTCCCTCCGCCTGGAGCTCGCGAGGCTGTCGGGTTTCATGCAGGCGATGATGCCGCCCTCTGAGCTCAGCGAGCGGTATCCGTTCTTCGGCGAGGACCCGCTGAGCATGGGCGAGGCGATGGGGCTGATGGAGCGCCTCCAGCAGATGGATCGCCTCGAGTCACAGCTCGAGCGCGGAAGCTTCCGGCCGGACGACGTCGACCGCTCGCTGGCGCAGGAGCTCCTGGGCCACGAGGCCCGCCAGGCGCTCGACCAGCTGCGCAAGTTGACCGAGATGCTCGAAAAGGCGGGCTACGTCGAGCGCAAGGGCCGGCGGATGGAGCTGACCCCGCGCGGCATGAGGCGCATCGGCCAGTCGGCGCTGCGCGACATCTTCGACCAGCTCAAGAAGACTCGCATGGGCCAGCACCAGCTGTGGCGGGGTGGACTCGGCAACGATGCGTCGGATGAGCTCAAGGCCTACGAGTACGGCGACCCCTTCCTCCTTGACTTGAAGGAAACGCTCTTCAACTCCCTGGTCCGTGAAGGCCCGCGGGTGCCGGTTCGGATGGCGGCCAAGGATTTCATCGTTCACCGCACCGAGCACGTGACCCAGGCCTCGACCGTGCTCATGATCGACATGAGCCGGTCGATGTTCCTTCGCGGCTGTTTCCTCGCCGCCAAGAAGGTGGCCATCGCGCTCGACTCGCTGATACGCAGCCAGTACCCGAGGGATTCGCTCTACGTGGTTGGCTTCTCCAACTATGCGGTCGAGCTGAAGCCGCAGACGCTGCCGCAGCTGGCGCTCAACGACTACGTCTACGGGACCAACATGCAGCACGGGTTCCAGGTCGCACGCTCCCTGCTGGCGAAGCACCGAGGCAATCGCCAGATCATCATGATCACCGACGGCGAGCCCACGGCCCATCTCGAGGACAACGGCCGCGCCTACTTCGCCTACCCGCCGACCTTCAAGACCATCCAGCAGACGCTCCGCGAGGTGAGGCGCTGCACGCGCGATCGCATCGTCATCAACACCTTCATGCTCGAGCGCGGCCCCTATCTGACCGAGTTCATCAACCAGATGACCCGGATCAACAGGGGGCGGGCGTTCTTCGTCTCGCCCGACCGCCTGGGGGAGTACATCCTGGTCGACTACGTCAGCGGGAAGCAGCGCCGGCGCGCGAGCAGCCGCCGCTCGCGCATCGCGTAGCCGCGCCCGGCAGCCGTCCGGGCCGGTTCTCTATCCTTGTCGCGATGCCCGCCAGGGACAGGCCTGCGCCCGAACGTCGCAACCTCAGCCCCGCCGCCCTCTACGAGCACGCCATCCGGCGCGGCGAGGCGGCGATCGTTTCGACGGGGGCCCTGACCGCCGCCACCGGCAGACACACCGGCCGCTCGCCGAAGGACAAGTTCTTCGTCGAAGAAGCCACCAGCGAGGGCGCCATCTGGTGGCATGCCGGCAACGTACCCATCTCGCCGGCGAAGTTCGACGGCCTGCTGCGGCGCATGGACGAGTTCTGCGACACGCATGAGGTCTACACCCAGGACGTGTTCGCCTGCGCCGATTCCCAGCACCGCCTCCGCGTGCGAGTGATCACGGAGCTGGCATGGCACAGCCTGTTCGCCCGCAACCTCTTCATCCGCCCCACCGCCGACGAGCTCCTCGGTTTCGAGCCCGATTTCACGGTGATCTCGGCGCCATCGGTGAAGGCCGATCCCAAGGTTGACGGCGTGCACAGTGAGACTTTCATCCTCGTCGACCTGGGCCGCCGCATCGTGATCATCGGCGGCACCGAGTACGCGGGTGAGATCAAGAAGTCGATCTTCACCGCGCTCAACTACCTGCTCCCGGCGCAGGGCGTGTTGCCGATGCACTGCTCGGCCAACCTCGGCAGCGGGGGCTCCGACGTGGCTCTGTTCTTCGGGCTGAGCGGCACCGGCAAGACGACCCTTTCCGCCGACCCTTCGCGCCGGCTCATCGGCGACGACGAGCACGGCTGGAGCGATGCCGGCGTGTTCAACTTCGAGGGCGGCTGCTACGCGAAGACGATCCGAATCCGCGAGGAGTCGGAACCTGAGATCTACGCGGCGACCGAGAGCTTCGGCACCGTCCTCGAGAACGTCGTGTACGACCCCCGCACGCGCGTACCTGACTACGACTCGGCGGAGAAGACTGAGAACACGCGTGCCGCGTATCCGGTCGACCTGATCCCGAATGCGGTCCTGTCCGGGACCGGGAAGCATCCGAGCAACGTGATCTTCCTCTCGGCGGATGCGTACGGCGTGCTGCCGCCGGTCGCCCGCCTTGACGAGGACCAGATCCGCCACTACTTCCTGTCGGGTTACACGGCCAAGGTGGCGGGCACGGAGCGCGGCGTGATCGAGCCGGAGCCGATCTTCAGCACGTGCTTTGCATCGCCCTTCCTCGTCCTGCCGCCTGAGCGGTACGCGGACATGCTGATCGAGCGGGTCAAACGGCACCACGCCGAGGTCTGGATGCTCAATACCGGGTGGGTCGGCGGACCGTACGGGGTGGGACAGAGGATGTCGATCGCGCACACACGCGCCATCGTCCGCGCGGTGGTGCAGGGGAAGCTGCACGGCATCTCGACCCATGCCGACCCGGTGTTCGGGCTGCAGATCCCCGACCACGTGCCCGACGTGCCTCTCGGGGTGCTGGATCCACGCGGCGCCTGGCCCGACCCGGCGGACTACGACCGCCAGGCCGTGAAGCTGCGAGAGATGTTCGAGCAGAACATCCACACCATCGGCAAGAGCGCCTCGACCGCAGGCTAGTTGACATTGCGTGTAGCCATCGTTGGAAGCCGGCGCTTCTCAGAACCCGCGCGAGTCGGCGATTACGTCAGAACGCTGCCGCCTCGGGCTTCGATCATCACGGGGAGCGCCAGCGGCGTCGATGCCGCCGCCACCAAAGCGGGCCGCGACCAGGGCATCCCGGTGCAGGTGATGCCGGCATCGTTTGAGGAGCTGGCGGACGCCGGCAAGTCCGCGGCCCGGAACCAACGCCTGATCGACGCGTGTGACGTGCTCGTCGCGTTCTGGGATGGGAGCTCGAAGGGAACTCGCGCCACGGTGGAGCGAGCCCTGGACTCGGGCAAAGAGGTGCATGTCTTCATCGGTGTTCGAGCGCCCCATCACTAATATGGGGTGATGGCGGTTGCCATCGCCGTCCGCGCCAGGCTCTTCGCCCGGCTGCGCGAGCAGGCCGGAACCGAGAGCCAAACCGTCGAGCTCCCCGCCGGCTCAACCCTGGCTGACGTGTACCAAGCGCTGCGGCGCTCGCACCCTGCCCTCGAGCCCGATCGCGCCGCTGTTCGAGCCGCGCTCAACCAGGAGTTCGCGGACTGGAGCGCGGAGGTCGCGAACGGGGACGAGGTGGCGTTCATTCCGCCGGTGAGCGGAGGTGCGCATGGAGGCGTTCTCTTCGAGCTCACGAACCGTCCCCTCGACGCGCGCCGCATGGAGACGGCCGTCGCGCACAAGGGCGCGGGCGCGATCTGCACATTCACCGGCGTCGTGCGGGACAGCTCGCGCGGCCGCTCGGTGACTCACCTCGACTATGAGGCCTATGCCGAGATGGCGACGTCGCAGATGCGGCGCATCGGCGACGAGATCGCCGAGCGCTGGCCGCAGGCGCGGGTCGCGATGGCCCATCGCACCGGCCGCTTGGAGATCGGAGAGGCGTCGGTGGTCGTGTCGGTGTCGTGCCCGCACCGCGCCGAGGCCATCGCCGCGTGCCGGTGGGGCATCGACCGTCTCAAGGAGACGGTGCCGATCTGGAAGAAGGAGCATGCCGCCGACGGCACGTACTGGATCGAAGGGGACGAAGCCCAGCCGGCGGGTGATTAGTCCTTCACGCGGGCGACGGACAGGCCGTCTCGGATCGGGATGACGACGCTCTCCAGGCGCGGATGCCTCGACACCAGCGCGTTGTAGAAGGCGACGTTGCGCGCCTGCTGGCCCCTCGGCTGCAGCACCTCGCCTTGGCGCAGCGCGTTGTCGGCCATCAGGAGCGCTCCCGCGTCCAGCCGCTCGAGACACAGCTCGACGACCAGGCGTGTCACCTCCTCGGACGGGAATGAGTTCAAGAGGTCGATGAAGCACGCGTCAAACCTGGCGTTCAGCTTCTCCAGGCCGGCGACCACGTCCTGCTCGAGCACCAGGGCCTGCTTCCCCAGTCCGGCGTCGGCGAGGTTGGCACGCGCCCGCTCGGCTCGCCTGTGGTCCACCTCGAAGGTCGTCAGCGACCCGCCGCCGGCGCCGCGCAGCAGCCAGATGCCGCTGTAGCCGGTGGCCGTCCCGAGCTCGAGGATCCGCTTCGCGCCGGACAGCCTGACGAGCAGGCGCAGCAGTGCGCCCTCGTGCGCGTCGACGATGGGGATGTTCTCCCGATGGGCCTCGTCCTCCATGCGTGCGAGCACGGCGTCGCGCGGCGCCAGGAGGCCGTCCAGGTAGGCCTGCAGCTCTTCGGTGACCTGGACCGTCCTCATCGTGACGCCTGCTCCGGCAACAGGGCGCCGAGCAGTGGCTGCAGGGTGGTGATGTACGCGGCCAGGCGTTCCACGGCGGCTGCGAGCACGAAGTCGTCGAGCTCTGGGGCGGGTAGCGTTTCATAGAGTCGCGACCAGCCACGATCCCAGGGTTCCAGCTCGGCGCGGGGCAGCTGCGCTTTGATTTCGACCATGCGCGGCCGGAAGAAATCAAAGGCGGCTCGGTTCTGGTCGGCCGGCCCTTCGAAGTGAAGCCCGATCTCGAGTCTGCCCGCGCCGGTGTGGTGCCAGGCCTCGTAATGGAGCTCCGGATGGCCGTAGTGCACCTTGACGAGCCGGCCGCGTCCGCGGGCGGACTGGAAAGCGCGAAACGGCTGTGGCAAGGTGGATCTCAACTCCTTGCGCAACCCGGCGAAGAAGTCCCCTGAAGTCAGTACGAGGCCGCTTGCCAACGCCCGGAATATAGCCCTTCGAAGCCCTGGTAAAGTGCCTGCAGTGGCCTACATACCGACCGTCACGGAAAACGAGGGCGGCAACCGCGAGCGTACCTTCGACATCTACTCACGGCTCCTCAAGGACCGGATCATCCTCATCGGGCGGCCCATCGATGACGTCGTCGCCAACCTGGTCGTCGCCCAGCTCATCTATCTCTCGGCCGACGACCCCGAGAAGGAGATCCAGATTTACGTCAACTCGCCGGGAGGTGCCGTGAGCGCCGGTTTCGCGATCTACGACACGATGCAGTACGTCCAGTCGCCGATCTCCACGGTGTGCATCGGCCGCGCGGCGAGCTTCGGCACCGTGGTGCTCATGGCGGGCGCCAAGGGCCGCCGGTTCTCGCTGCCGAGCGCGACGATCCACATGCACCAACCGCTCATCGGCGGCCGGGGTCTACAGGGTCAGGCGAGCGACCTGGACATCCACGCTCGAGAGATCGTGCGCATCAAGGGCGTGCTGAACGAGCTCATCGCCAAGCACACCGGCCAGCCGCTTGAGCGCGTCGACCGGGATACCGACCGCGACTTCTTCCTCAACCCGCAGGAGGCGGTCGAGTATGGGTTGATCGACGGGATCATCGAGCAGACGCCGGTACCGGTGCTCGCCGCCACCAGCTGACGCCGGCGATCCGCAGGCACAGCCAACCCACCACCAGCACCCCGACGGCCGCCGGTGCCGGCGCCGGTGTGAGCGCCGCGATCGCCGCGCCGGCTGACAGCAGCAGCCAGTCCGCCCATCCGGCTTCGCCCCAGATCGCCATCGCCACCGCCACGAGCACGAAGTCGGTCGGCAGGGCGTGCGGCGCCACCAGGACACCGCCGGCGACCAGCACGGCGGCGGCGGGCCGGAATTCGGCGCGGCGATGGTTCGCGAGGGCCACGATCGCGACCAGCGTGGCGAGGGACAGCACCGCCACGGCGTAACCCCCAAAGGCGGGCAGCACGGTCCCGAAATGGGGAAGGTCGATCTCGCGGCTGCCCGGTCGCACCGGGCCGTTGAGCGCCGGCAGCCAGTCGAGCACCCACCGTGGGTTGAGGACGGCGGCGGCCGCGCACATCAGGGCTCCGGCCGCCGCCCAGCCCGCCAGGACTCTCCACCGCCGCGTCAGCAAAAGCGCGGCGCCGGCCGGCAGCACCAGCTGCGGCTTGACCAGGGTCAAGCCCAGGCACAGCCCGGCCAGGTAAGGGCGCGACCACAGGGCGATGGCGCCGCCGAAGCCGAGCGCGACCAGGCCGTCCACCTGGGCGTTGAGCAGCAACAGCGCCGTGGGCATGCCGGCAAACGCGGGCAGGATGGCCGACGGAGGTCTCGGCCGGACGGCGAGCAGGAGGCCGAGCGCAAAGCAGCCGAGCCCGAACAGGATCCACAGCCTGCCGCCCAGGTTCGTCCCGAGGAGTTCGAAAGGCACCGCGAAAAACGCGACCCAGGCCGGGGCGACGAAAGGAAGGATGCCGTGGATGCCGAGGCTGACCAGGGTCCGGCCGCCCGTGACTTCGAACTGGACGCGACGCTGCACGTCCAGGTCGTAGAGGTGCGCGGGATCGCTGACCAGCACCCGGGCGCCGGTGGCGAACGCGGGCCAGTCCGAGTTGATGACGTCGTTGCCGGTTTCGATGAGCGGGTAGATGACGAAGCCGACCGCCACCGCCAGCAGCGCCACCTTCCCCCGCCACCGCCAGGCGTTCATGCCGGAATCTCGAGACGAAGGCCGCGCGTGATCGGTGTGATGAGGGCGCCCTGCACGAGGAGCGAGAGCAGGACCACGCCGTAGGCGATCAGCGAGACGCGGCTGTCCACCCCGGTCACGCCTGCGACCGAAAGCGCCAGCGCCACAGAGAGCGCGCCGCGCAGCCCGGACCAGAAGGTGAGATGCCGCCACCGCCAGGGTATGGCCGGCGGCCGCAGGGCCGCCGCTCCGAGCAGCCCGTAAACCGGGATCGCGCGGGTGACGAGCATGATCACGAACGCCACGGCCACCATCCCGGCCACGGGCAGCAGCTTCCACGCCGGCAGCGCGGCCCCGACCAGGATGAAGAGCATCGCGTTGAGGACGAAAGCGAGCAGGTTCCAGAAACCGAGCAGCTGAGGGCCGTGCAGGCGGCCGATCGCCGAGCCGTATCGGGCCACCACGATGCCCGCGACGACGGCGGCGACGATCCCTGACGCGTGCATGACGTCGGCGACGAGGTAGCTGCCGTAGGCGATGACCAGCGTGGCCAGGATCTCCAGCGGCGCGTCCTCCGCGAATCGAAGGAGGGCGAGCCCCAGAAAGCCGGCGCCCAATCCCAGCGCCGTGCCGCCGACGGTGATCTCGAAAAAGCGCAGCGTCGCGTCGCCGGCCGATGGCGCGCCGCTGAGAATGGTGGCCAGCACGGCCGTGAAGACGGCGACCCCGGTGCCGTCGTTGAACAGGCTCTCACCCTCGAGGATGGCAGCCAGGCCGGCCGGCGCCTTGAGGCGGCGCAGCAACGTGATCACGGCAATCGGATCCGTGGCCGCGAGGATCGCCCCCAGCAGCATGCCGCTCGCCCAGCTCAACCCGAGGATGAGGTGAGTCAGGGCGCCGATCAGCAGCACGGTGAGGGCCACGCCGGCGCTGGCCAGGAGGCCGACCGAGACGAACTGCCGGCGCAGCTCGCCCAGGTCGAGCGTGAGCGCGGCTTCGAAGACCAGGCCCGGCACGAACGCCAGCAGGATCACGTCCGCGCCGACGCGCGGGAACCGCCCGCCGGGAAGCAGCCCGATCGCGATGCCGGCCGCCGCCAGCACCACCGGATAGGGCAGCAGCCGGGCGCGCCTCGAAACCAGGCCGAGGACGGTGGCGAGGGCTCCGACCAGGATCAGCAGGAGGAGGAATCGCTGCTGCGGTGTCATCGCTCAGATCTCGACGCGCATCCCGTCACGCGCGGCTTTGACCTCCGTCCCCAGTCTCTGCGTCAGGTCGGCGGCGAGCTCCCACGGATGGGCCCGCCAGACGGTCATCCCGAAGTGCGTGAGGATCGCCAGGCGCGGCTTGGCCTCACGGATGATGCGTTCGGCGTCCTCGAGGCACAGATGCGGCAGCTCGGGCCGGCACTGCATCAGGACGAGGTGGATCACCATCACCTCGGCCCTGTGCTGTTCGGCGATGCCGTCGTAGTAGGCGGAGTCGGTGACCCAACCGAGCTTGTCGCCGAAACGGAACCCATACGTCTCGGCCTGGTGGATGTGTCGCGGGCTCGTGGTGAAGGAGAGGCCGTTGACGGCGTACGAGCTTTCCGGCTGCAGGCGCACCACCTCCTGCGGAAACCGGCGGAGATAGTTGAGCACCACGGGGTCGTCGTCGAGGGCGTCGGACGGGCAGAAAAGCCGGCCGCGGCGGCGGAAGCCGCCCTCGGTCATCGCCTCGATCATCACGTTGACGTCGCCGGAGTGGTCGAGGTGACGGTGGCTGAGGACGATGGCGTCCAACTTGGTCAGGTCGACCTTGCGCTTCGCATACTGCACGATGGCCCCCGGCCCGGGGTCGAGGCTGATGCGCGCGTCCCCGTCTTCGACGTAAAGACCGCCGGACGCCGCGAGCTGCTTGGCGACCATGAACCGGGCGCCGGCCGTGCCCATGAAGGTGAGCTTCATGTCTCTGCGACCTCCGACAGCGAGACCTCGGTCTTCTCCCCGAAATAGCGGTCATACAGCTCGGCGACGCGCTCGAGCGTGTCGATCTCCTCCACCGGCTTGTCGTCGCGGATGCGGACGATGCGCGGAAAGCGAAGCGCATAGCCGCTCAGGTGGCGGCCCGAGTGCTGGATGGAATCGAATGCGACCTCGAGCACGACTTCGGGGCGCACCACGCGCGCTCGGCCGAGGTTTTCGATGGTGAGGGCGAGGAACCGCTCGGTCATGGTGGCGATCTCGGCGTCGGTGAGGCCGGTGTAAGCCTTGCCGACGTTGACGAGGCGGTCGGCGCCGGCGTCCTTGACCGCGAACGTGTAGTCGGAGAGAACCCCCTTGCGTTTGCCGTGTCCCCACTCGACCGCGGTCACGACCACGTCGAGTGTCGCCAGCGGCCGCTTCAGCTTCAGCCAGGCCAGCCCGCGGCGCCCCGGCGTGTAAGGGCTCAGCGGGTCCTTGACCATCAACCCTTCGTTGCCCCGCGCGCGAGTCTCGGCGAAGATCCGCTCGAGGTCTTCGGGGCCGGTCGCCTCCTCCACCCTGGCCAGGAGGAAGGGATGCTCAACCCCCAAGCTCTCGAGCAGCTTGCGGCGCCGGTCGAGCGGCTCGTCCAGCAGTGAGCGGCCGTCGAGCCACAGCAGGTCGAAGATCACCAGCGCCACAGGCACCTCGCGCCTCAGCTCGGCCGCCACCTGCTTGCGGCCCAGGCGGTGCTGGAGCTCGAAGAAGCGCAGCACACGACCGGCGCGGTGTGCCAGCACCTCGCCGTCGAGGAGGACGTCGTGGCCGATGCTCTGAGCCTTCTCCGCCAGCTCCGGGAACGCGGTGGTCGTCTCCTTCAGGTCACGCGAGAAGAGCTCGACCCGAGCGCCCTGGCGATGGAGCTGGCAGCGGACGCCGTCGTACTTCTCCTCCGTCCAAACCCTGTCCGCGCCCATCCGGTCGAAGGCCTCGGCGGCGGTCTCGACGGGGCTGGCGAGCATGAAGCGCACCGGCTGGAACAGGGTGACCGCGGTGGTATCGAGCGTTCCAAGCTTGCACCGCACCGCCGTCTCGCCGATGTCGCCGGTGATGAGATGGACGCGCTTGACCTGCGTGATCGGGACCGCGAACGCTTCGGCGACCGCGGCCTCCACCAGGCCCTCGCTCAAGCCGATGCGCAGCTCGCCCGCGATGATCTTGATCAGGAACCTCGCCGCCTCCGGATCGAGCCGTCGAACGAGGTGCTCGAGAGGCGCGGTTTTCGCCCCCCCGCGCGCGGTCCGGATCGATTCGAGCGTTCCCGCCACCTCCTCCAGCGACACGTGAACCGGCTGAGTCCGGCCGGTGAGCGCCTCGCCCGCCCAGTCACCGAGGTCGGAGTGCTTTTGAAACAGCAAGTCGAGCTCCTCGGGCGCTCGGCCCGAAATCCTCGACACCACCTTGCTCACGGCCGACCAGCCGAGTCCGAGCGTGCGTCGCTGGGATGGGCTGAAAGCACGCCCGGTCAGGAACACCGCGGCCCGTCGGAGGTCGTCGGGGTCGAGGGTTCGCAGGTAGGCGGCGAGGAGGCGTGTCTTCTCGAGCGTGGCGGAGGTGGCTCCGACCGCCGCGGCGGCTCGCGCGAAATCAAGCATGTCCGAGCACGGTGGCCTATCGTAATTCTCGATGCGTCGCTGTCCGTTTCTCGAGGAATACCTGAAGGAACGGCGCTCGGTGCTGCGCATCTATCGATTCGACTGTCATGTCGACCGGCGCTCGAAGCGCAAGTACGCGTTGAGCGACAGCCCGCCCATCTGCGTCCGCAACTTCGAAGACTGCCCCCTGTACCGGTCCGAGAAGCGGCGTGAGGACCAATCGATCACGCGCTACACGGATTGAACTGCTCCGTCTGCGGGGCGCCAACTCTACCGCTCGAGGGCGCCTGCGTCTTCTGCCACGTGCCCACGAGTGAAGAGCGGGATTCGACCGAGCTGCTCGACTACCTCGTCGAGCGGGTCCCGATCGCCAAGGTCAAGCGCGGTCATCTCAACCGCGGCCCGATCACCGAGGTGATGATCGAAGCCGCAGGCAGGAGCTTTCGCGCCAGGGTCAAGAGCGAAGGGTTGGAACTGGTGCCTCCGGTCGACCTGACCGCATGGGTCGACCTGCTGCTGACCGGGCTCAGCGACGCGGCGGCGGTCGACGCCGACCTGCGCCGGGCGGTCCTGCGCTCCGGTTGGGCTTTGCGCTGAGTCTCCGGCCCCTAGAGCGCGAGAGCCAGCTGTTCAGTCGCCTCGAGGGCTGAGGCCCGGATGCCGCGCTTGCGCAGGTGACGCGCGAGGTCCTCGGTGTAGCCGTGCACCGTGTAGACCTGGTCGGCGCCTGAACGCTCGACGACCTCCATCAGCTCATCGAAGTCGCAGTGGTCGGACAAATCGAAGGTGGCGTCCGCGCCGAAGAGGCGGGCGAACTCGGCGTCCTTCGCCCATCCGGACACCAGCGCCGTCCGGTAGCGATCGAGCCTGCGGACCTCGTCTTTGCCCGCGGGCGGTGCGATCACCACACGCCCGGGCTCGGCCTGCCCATCCAGCTCCACCCATTGGGGCAGCGGCCGCCCGGCCGTCGCGTACTCGCGCGCATACGGCGCGCATCGCTTCTCCAGCGCGAACGTGAAGCCATAAGGCGACAGCGCGAGCATGACCTCCTCGGCCTTGCCGAGCGCGTGGCACAGCAGCACCGGCGTCACGCGGCTGTCGATCGCTCGGCGGCACCATCGCGCCATGGCTTCGACAGTCGAGTCCGGGTCGCCAAAGCGGAAGTGCGGCCGCCCGTACGTGCTCTCGAGCACCAGCACGTCCGTCCTGGGCACGAAAGTGGGCGCGTCCCCGCCCGGCTGGCGCAGCTTGATGTCGCCCGTGTACAGCAGGCTCGTCCCGGCGTGCTCGAAGCAAAGCTGTGCCGATCCGAGCATGTGGCCCGCCGGGTAAAGCGTGACGGTGGCCTGTCCGCGCCGCATCGGCTCCCGGTAGCCGAGCATCCGCCACCCGCGCGGCCGGCGGGCTTCGGGGATCAGGGCCAGCGTCTGGGGTGTCAGCAGCGCCTCTTTGTGCCGGCGTGCGTGGTCGGTGTGGGCGTGCGAGATGAAGGCGAACGTGCGCACCACCAGCGGATCGAGCCACAGCCGGTGTCCGGGGAGCGAGACGCCCCGATCCCAAACCACCTCGCGGGTCATCGGATCGCGTCCAAACGCACCCGATCCTGGGCCGAGAAGAGGTGAGGCGGGACATCCAATCCCAGCGCGGCGTAGGCCTCGAACGGAACGCCGATATCCGCCACCCAGACCTCGCCCGCGAGTCCGGGGCCGTCTCCCTTGAGTAGGCCGGGTTTGGGCAGCCCGAGCGTGACCGTCGTCGAAGCCTTCACAGTTGGAGCGTAGGCGACGCCGGAGTCGGCGTCGAGCCCCGACGGCAGGTCGACCGCAAGCACCGGCAGACCCGATGCGTTGATCGCCTCGATGCAGGCGGCAAAACGGCCTTCCGGCGGCCGGGAGAGCCCGGTCCCGAAGATGGCGTCGACGACCATCTCAGCGCCATCGAGCCGGAGCTCGCCGGAGACGGCGACCCCGATCCTGCGCAGGCTTTCGAGCTCCCGGCCGGCGGCCTCGCGCAACCGGCCCGTATCGACGCAGCAGACGCTCGCGAGCCTGCCCCAGCGGTGCAGGTGACGGGCGGCCGCCAGGCCGTCACCGGCGTTGTTGCCGACGCCGCAGACGACGGCCGCCGGCACCGGGCAAGACCGCGCGACCTGCCAGCCGGCCGCCTCCATCAACCAGTCGACCGAGATGCCGAAGCGCTCCCACGCGAGCGCGTCGACCTCCTTGACTTGCCGGCTACTGAGCGCCGGAAGGCCGCTGGACGACAAACGAGCAGTAGGGGTCGTGACGGTGGATGGAGTCCGACTGCGAGACCGCTGTGCCCAGCAGCTGCGACATGAGGTGGGGCGTGATGGCGCAGACCTGGGGGAACTTGAGCGCGGTGTTGCGGAAGGGGCAGTTGTGAATCATCACCTTAACTCCTTCCGCAGTCTCGGTCTGCTCGGCGAGCGTCCCGGCCCGCCCGATCCACGCCACCACCCGGCGCAGCTTCTCGTCAAATTCGAGGCCGTGGAGGTCGGGCGCGATTGCGGCCGCGTGCCGGGTGGCGACGCGCTCGAAGACCTCGTCGAGGGCCGCTGGGCCGCCCATCTCCTGGACCTCCTGCAGCACCATGGTCGCGAGCTGGCCGTAGCGCTTGGGAAAGACCGAGTCGGCGCGCTCCGTCAGCGAGAAGAGGAGGGCCGGCCGCCCGCGGCGGCTCCGCTCGGGGTGGCTGACGACGAAACCGTCTCGCTCGAGGTTGGTCAGGTGCTGGCGCACCGCGTTGGGCGTCACGCCAAGGTCCGCGGCCATGGTCTCGGCGCTACAGCGGCCCCTGCGCCGGAGCAGCTCCAGGACTTCCATGCGGGTCGAATGGCCGGCGATCATGTTGGGCTCATCCGCTCGCTGGCGCGCCATGCTACCACACCCTTGGGCATTTATTACATATGGTCCTTGACAAAAGGCTGTGAGGCCTTAAAATGGCTGAGGAGAAAAGAACCGTGACCATGATCAAGCAGGCCAGCCGCGCCATCGAGCACATGACTGCACGCGAGCGTCGCGTCCAGCGGGCCAAGTATGCGCGGCGGAACAAGATGCACCACATCGACAAGCTCCTGAACGAGCTCGAGATGCTGAATCTCGCCGACCAGCGGCAGATGCCGCCGGTGCTCTCGGTCGCGATCAACAAGGTGATCGAGGACTCGCCGGAGGTCATCGTCCTGGCGCAGGCCAAGCCAGCCTCGGTGATGGAGGCGATGGACGCCCTCTACGAGATCCAGGACAGCCTGATGTTCAACCAGATCGAGGACGAGTAGAAGCCTTACCAGGCCGGATTCGAATACGATTCCGGCCTTTCCTTTGCCTAGATCTGGTTCCCGCTGCATGCTCCAACCAGATCGGTTTGTGGAACCTGGACCGCATGAGGTCGTGTAGTAACCAGATCGGTCTGTAACGGATCTCGTGACAACCAGATCGCTCTCAGGCGCCGCGCAGCCTCAATCCAGGTGCAGTTCGCGTAGTCGTCGGTCGACCTCCTCGAGGGCGGTGTCGAATGGCGGCAGCTGGTTTGGATCAATCCACGAGAGAAGGTTCTCGTCCCAAGCCTTCTCGATGGCGGCGATGTTATTGCGCCACAGTCCAGCGCGCCAACGACGGTATCGAGTAAGTGCGAGTTTGGCATCGACGGCTTTTCGTAGGTCTCCCGCGTCGAGATGCCAACCCGACTGAACCAGGTAGAACCTCAGGTCGAACAGATCCCGAGGTTGAGCCCGCTGGACTACGGTACGGATCTTCTCCGCGACCAGCTCCACTTGGGCCACGGCAGGCACCTCAAACGGCGACAGCCCGAATGCGGACACGTCGAAGAAGGCGTCGCGGACTGCAAAGATGAGGTCCTCGCGAACGCTGACCTCGAGTTTGGCCGAACCCGCATCGGTGATCGAGTCGAATCGAAAGTGGACGATCAGACCTCCAGGGGTGCGCTCCGGCTCCCCGTCCGGTCGCACGTTGAATGCACGACCAGCGCGCCGCAGGTCGCCGATCACCTGATCGGCCTCGAGCCGCTGCATGTGTCCGGTCGTGGCATCGATGTCAGCGGACGATCGTGGCGAATGGAGTTCGCCGGCCATCAGGATTCCGCCCTTGAGTGCGACGCCGTGGATAAAGCTCGATTTCTCGGTGGCGAGGCGCTCGAGGATGGCCAGCAAGACAAAGCACGCTTCTTCGTTCTGAAAGCGCCGCATCGCATTCACATCGCGGGCTGCGCGGGCGCGCCTGTAGTCGGCCGCGATCTGTTCTTGGTCGCGTGAGTCAGCCATACACGCGCCAACGCGTCGAGTACGGTCCACCGGTCCGATGACCGGGCCGTAGCCGGACGGCCCGCACCGGGCGGAGGCTCGCAAGCGAATCGGCCACCGGGCGGCCGGCATCCTCGAGCAGGTAACCCAAGCGTTGCGCGGCTGCCTTAGACCGGGCCGTTGCGGCGGATGCCGTGCGTTCAATCTCATCGACGGTGAATGTGGCCAACACCTCGGCGAGGAGGTCTCCATGCACCATCCAGGCGGGTTCTGTCAGGGCGTCGACCACGGCTTGATCGCGGGTTGCCACCCTGATCTTGAAGCCCTCAGTGGTGGTGTCGTAGGCATCTGAAGTTGTGAATCGATCCGCCCTCATCGTGACCGGTCGAACCACTGCTGGACCGGCGTCGATCGCGCGTCGGCTGTGAGTAAGCACGACCGCGATCTGTCGGATTGGCTGGTCGATAACCCCGTGAAAGGCAAGAGCCGCGTCGGTGGTCACGTAGTGCGGCTCGTCTGCAAACAGAGTGCTGGCTATTGCGATGGGCGGGGTCTCGCGCACCGGATCGATAAGGACATACAGTCCACGGCCGATCCGTCGGACTTTCCCGGCCTTAGCCAGTCGGCGCAAACATTCGTCGGCGGCGTAGCCCGGCGGTACGACCTCAGCTCGGGCCTTGCGCCATGTTGCGGAGCCCAGGTCGACGACGGCGATTCGCCGCGAAAGGTACCAGTCGGGAACTTCGGAGCATGCCATGGTGTCGTCTGTTCGCTGCTACCATACACTTTTGTAGGGTTCCGGGCAATGCACGACACCGCCGATTCATCCCCGGTGACCGGTCAGTCTTCGATGTCGAGCGGCTCCGTTGGCAGTGCGCCAACGTGTTCTGGCCGCGCGGCCTTAACCCTCAGTGGCGTGCAGCGTGCTCACAGTGACTGGGGGCCCGCTTTCTTCTTCTCGTCCAGGAACTCCTGGTAGCGGCGGTACGCTTCCTGCTTGCGGCTGTCGACGATCTTGGTGTAACCCTGCAGGGTGTTGAGGTTGGCGTGGCCCAGGACCTCCTGGACCAGGCGCACATCACCTCCAGTCACCTCGAGCAGGGTCGTGGCGGCAGTGTGTCGCGCCACGTGCGGCGACTTGAACGACCAGGCGCCGAGCTCGCGTCGAATGCGGCGCACGATGTAGCGCGCACCCGCCGCGGTCAGCCGCCGGCCGCCGTCGTCGGCCGCGGACCGGTCGAAGTTGACGAAAAGCGCCAGGCAAGCGTCGTCGCGCACCGCCAGGTAGCCCTCGAGCGCCGTCCGCGCGTCGGCGGTGAGATAGACCGCGCGCTGCTTGGCACCTTTGCCTGTGACCACCAGCCTGTTGCCAGAGCGCGGGAAGTCGGTGCGATCGAGCGCCAGCGCCTCGGAAATACGGCATCCGGTGCTGACCAGGAACTGGACCAGCGCGCGGTCGCGCTTCTCGTGCACGGTCTCGGTCGGCAGGGCCGCGAGCAGCCGTGCCAGCTCATCCGGGTCGATCGGCTTGGGCAGGCGCTGCTCGAGCTTGGGGAGCGTGATGCCGTTGGACAGGTCCCGCTCGATGAGTCCCTCCTTCGCGATCCAGCGCAACCACGAGCGGATGGCGACGAGCGCGCGAGCGCGTGACGCCGGGCTCTTCAACCGGCCCGCCAGGTGGCGCTGATAGGCGCGCAGGTCGTCGTGCCGAAGTTGGTCGAGCGAGAGCGAGTGTTCGTGGCCGGCCAGAAAACCGATCAGCTTTCGCAGCTCGGACCCGTAGGCCCGGACCGTGTTCGGGCTGCGGTTCGCTTCCAGTTGAAGCCAGCCGAGGTATTCAGTGGCGGCGGCCTGCAAATCGAGTGGCATGTCGAGGCCGACTGCATGTTGCCACAACGCCCTTGCCGGAGGTGCACGGCTTCGGTCCGGGCGCTGCTAGCCTTCTTTGATGGTTCGCAAATCCTTCGCCGGACTGGTCGTCGCCCTGATGCTCTTCGCCTGTGGCGGCAAGGGGTCGAACCCGGTCCAGGGGCCGACCCCCTCCAGCGTGTCCGTCCAGCCCGCCGACCTCCCCGCCGGGATACAGAAGTGCGACCTGTCGGGCGACATCGACACCTTCCTCAACAAGGCCAAGGCGAAAGATCCGAACACCTACACATCGACCAAGGGCGAATGGGATGCGGCCAGGAAAAACGGCGCCACCGCCGCCTACACCGCGTTCTACACGGACAGCGCCGCGCACTGTTCGACGATCGAGTCGAACAGCTCCGACATCAGCTCCGCGACCTACAAGCTCGTGGTCAACTTCGCCATCCAGTTCAAAGACGAGGCGACCGCGTCAAAGGGATTTACGAGCGAGTCGATATTCGGCTTCAGCGCGAGCTCGCTGAAGGGGGGAGGGGCGCCGGTGCTCGAAGGCACCCAGACCGGCCTGACCGCCAATTCGATCGTGCTCAGCATCGCCATCGCCACTCAGTCCTTCTACGTGGCGGTGTGGCAGAACAAGGCGTTCATGGTCATCCTGGCGATCCTCAACATCGATCCAGCGGCCTGCAAGAAGGCGGCCCTCGCGGAGAACAGCCGGATCAAGTAGCTATTCGGCCGAGATCCGACTCGGCCTAGAATTGCCGGGCCGATCGCAAACGCCCGCCACGTCCCACTCCGCACTCGGCGCCGGCGGGGCCCTTCGCCCCTGCTTCGCACAGCGCTAGCCGTGGCGCTCTTGGTCGCGCTCGCCATCGTGGCGGTACGCGTGATCGGCGTGACCCGGGCGGCGAGCGCGATCACCGCCAACCTCGGCTCATTGGGCGGCCTGACGCCGTCGCTGGCCGCCAGTCAGGTCCCGTTGAGCGGCCTTGAGTCGGGAGCATGCATCAGCTATCCACCGACTCATGGGAACTCCGTCAGGACGGTCTTCCTCGATGCGGGCCACGGCGGGCTCGACCCGGGTGTCGTCGGTGCGGCCGGAGGTCACCAGGTGTTGGAGAAGGATTCCGCGCTCGCCGTGGCCACGCGCCTGAGCACCCTTTTGCGTGCCGACGGCTATCGCGTGGTCATGGCGCGAACGCAGGATTCAAGCGTGATCAAGCTGTCGGCTTCCGACTCCGCGACCGGCGCCCTCACCGATGACGCCGAGCATCGGGATCTGCTGGCCCGGGCGGCTTGCGCCAACGCCGCCGGTGCGTCCGTTCTGCTGTCGATCCATTTCAACGGCTTTGACGACCCGTCGGTCGGCGGCACGGAGACGTTCTATGACGTTGCACGCCCCTTTGCCGCGGCCAACAAGCAGCTGGCCGCTGACCTGCAGTCGGCGCTGGTCGCTGAGCTGGGGACATCTGATCGCGGCGTGTGGACCGACGACCAGCTGGCGGCGCCCACGCTGACGAACGCCGGCAGCGCTTACGGCCATCTCATCGAGCTCGGTCCGACGGCCTCGGGCTGGGTCGACAACCCAAGCCAGATGCCCGGAGCGTTGGTCGAGCCCTTGTTCGTGACCAACCCGGCGGACGCCCAGCTGGCGGCCGACCCGGCCGGCCAGCAGCGGATCGCGGGGGCGTTGGCGTCCGGCCTCTTGAAGTACCTGAGCGCCGCCGGCTGAGCGGCGGGTGGTCACCTGCTCAGAGCCCGTCACGGGGTGGTGCGCCTGGCAAGAATCGAACTTGCTGCCTCTTGCTCCGCAGGCAAGCGCTCTATCCGGTGAGCTACAGGCGCGCGAGCGGTTCAGCGCAGCGCGCCACTCAGTTTAAGCGAGCATCGACGGCGGCCGTCGCGGTCTTGAATGCGGTCGCGTCGAGGTTGCTCACCGCCACCAGCGCGACAAAGACCGACCGGTGCCAGCAGGCCAGCCGAAGCGGTGCGTGATCGTAAGTCCACGAGCTGAGGCCGAGCCCGGTGACGGTGCCGCGGTTGAGTCCCGGCGGCAGCTCGCCACGGGCCGGTGGGACGAGGCCGAACACACCGGATTCCCAAGCGCGCTCGGCCTGCCCAGCGTCGGCGAAGACGGCGACAAAACTGGCCGCCGCCTTGATGTCGGGCGTCGCGGCGAGCTCGACATTGCAGGCGGAAGGGTTGGCGGCGAAAAGCGAGATCGCCGCATCGAGCGCGCCCGCGGCGCGCAGGTGCAGCCACTGCACCTCCACCCTGGTGGCAAGAGGCGCATCGCCGGCCGCCAGGTTCGTCAGGTACACATCGATCGGCCCCGATCCCAGACAGGCGTTGAGGCCGGTGGGTACGTCGCCTGGTTGAAGGCTGGCGACCGACGGGGATGTGTGAGGCGTCGGGCTCGGACTTGGGGTGGGCACTGGCTGCGCGGCGGCCTCGCAGGCGACGAGGAGCGCGCTCAGGACGATGATGGAGGTCAGCCGGGTCACGGCGGCCCGCAGTTTAGACTGCTGGAGACATCACGCGCCTGTAGCTCACCGGATAGAGCGTTCGGCTCCGGACCGAAAGGCAGCAGGTTCAATTCCTGCCAGGCGCACCACTCTTGACAGAACGCGAACCTTTTGGGTGGGCACGATGAACGACGGCTGGATCGAGTGCCGGCCCTCTACCCGTGTCGGCCCGACAAGGACTGAGGTGACAGCCTCATGGTCCTCTCTGGTTCCCGACGCGATCATGTCGCAGACTTCGGCAAGAATGGTCTCGATCTCGTCGCGAGACGGAAGGCTTGTCCAGGTCGATCGCATTCTGCAGTCCGACCCGATCGCATCGCAGGTCGCTGAGCTGCCTTGTGAGGGCCTCGGTATTCAAAGGGGTCAACCCTGTGCGCGTGGCCATGTGAAAGTACGCGTCTGTGGCCAGCGAAAGTCCGCACCTTCGACCGTCTGATTTAGCCATCGGGGGTGTCCCCCGGGCCGGGCAAAGTGGAGACGTCTCAATCCCACCAGCCCAGCCGGAGGACCCACCTATTGAAGACGACGAGGGAGCACTTGAACATCATCGATGCGTTTCACCAACTAGGGAGCTACCGGGCGGCCGCGCGGGCCTGCGGCACCACCGACAAGACGGTCAAGCGTGCAGTCGAGCGACACCAGGCCGGCGGTCCGTGGATCCGGCGGCCGCGTCCGCTGACCAAGAACACGGATGCCGTGATGGCAGTCATCGCCAAGAAGGTAGAAGCCACCGACGGTCGCATCTCGGCGAAGCGATTAGTGCCGGTGGCGAGGGCGGCCGGCTACAGCGGCTCGGCGCGCAACCTGCGCCGCGCGGTGGCGAAGATGAAATCGGACTGGCGACAGAAGCGCCGCCTGTACCGGCCCTGGGTGGCCACGCCGGGCCAGCACCTGGTCATCGACTGGACCAAGATCACGGCCCGGCTGCACATGTTCTGTGCGGTGTTGGCCTGGAGCCGATATCGGTTCGTGCGCTTCGCCAACAACGAGACCAGGGAAACCACGTTGGGGCTGCTGGCCGAGTGCTTCGAGGAGCTCGGGGCGGTGACGGCGGTGGTGCTCAGCGACCGCATGGCCTGCCTGAAGAACGGAATTGTCGCCAACGTCGTGGTGCCGCATCCCGAGTACGTCCGCTTCGCCGCTCACTACGGTTTCCGGCCCGACTTCTGTGAGGGCGGCGACCCCGAATCCAAGGGCGTGGTCGAAAACCTGGTCGGCTATGCCCAGCGCGACCTGGTGGTCCCGGAAGGCAACTTCGGCGGCGACATCGCCAAGGGCAACCGTCAGGCCAAGCTGTGGGGAATCGAGGTCAACGGCCGACTTCACAGCGAGACCCAGGCGGTGCCGGCTGAGCGCCTCGAGCAGGAGCGTCAGCTGATGCGACCGCTGCCGTCACTGCGGCCGGCGCTCTGCCGCGGCGAGCTGCGCAAGGTGAACAAGACCCAGACGATTCGCTTCGGCTCGGCGCGCTACTCGCTGCCGACCGAGTGGGTCGGCAAGGTGGTCGAGGTTTCGGTCGTCGACCACGAGATGGTGTTGGCGTATGACGGTCACCAGATCGACCGCCATCCGCTGATGGCGCCAGGCGAGGTCTCTATCAAGGACGAGCACTACAAGGGCAAGCCCAGAGTGCCGGCGCGGGCGATTCGTGTCCGCACCGGAACCGAGCCGGCGTTCATCGCGTTCGGCCCTGCAGCCGAAGCCTTCCTCCGCTCAGCAGCGGCGACTGGCAGCTCGCGCCTGGCCGCTGAGCTGGCCGACATCGTCAGCCTGGAGCAGAGCTGGGGCCGCGACCAGCTGCTCACCGCCTTGGAACGAGCGACGCGCTTTCGCCGCTTCAAGGCCAAGGACGTGCGCGACATCCTGGCCGCGGGTTGGCTCGCACCCAACCCCGCACCTCCGGGCAAGACCTTGAAGCTGAATCTGCCTGAAGTTCCCGTGCGACCTCTGAGCGCCTATGCCTTGGAGGAGGTTCGATGACCGCGCCGGCGGCCGCTCTGGCGCCCGACTTGGTCGCCGGACTGCGTCGACTCAAGCTTGCCCGCGTCAGGGTCATCGCGCCCGAGGTCTGCCAGACGGCCAAGACTCAACGCTGGGCGCTGGATGAGTTCTTGCGCACGCTCATCGAGGCCGAGATTGTCGCCCGCGACGAGTCCAACCTGCGCGGCCGCATCAAGCAGGCCGGCTTTCCGGTGCTCAAAAGCCTGGACGACTTCAAGGTCCAGGCCTCGTCGGTGCCGCAGGCAACATTCAACTACATCGCCAGTCTGGAATGGATCCGCGCCAAGGAGAACCTCTGCCTGGTCGGTCCCGCCGGCACCGGTAAGTCTCACCTTCTGGTTGGCGTCGGTCACGCCGCCGTGCAGGCCGGACTGCGTGTTCGCTATTTCACCGCATCCGACCTCGTCGAGACGCTCTACCGCGGTCTGGCCGACAACTCGGTCGGTCGGGTAATCGACAACCTGCTCCGCGTCGACCTGGTCATCCTCGACGAGCTCGGCTTCGCACCGCTCGACCCGACTGGAAGTCAGCTCTTCTTCCGCTTCATTGCCGCCGCCTATGAGCGACGCAGCCTGGGCCTCGCTAGTCACTGGCCCTTCGACCAGTGGGGCCACTTCCTGCCTGACGAGACCACGGCCGTTTCCATGATTGACCGCATCCTCCACCACGCGGTCGTGGTCGTCACCGAGGGCGAGTCCTTCCGCATGAAAGAGGCCAAGACCAGGGGGGGTGAGCTGGCTAAAAAGAAGGCCTGAGAAGCCTCACAGGGTGCGGACTTTCAGTTGGCCAAAACCGCGGACTTTGAGATGGCCATTGACACCCTGTGGCAACAACCACCGGCCGGATCATCGCAGTATTCAAAATCGTCGATTCCAGGGGTTGTCTTGAGTCGACGGCGCACAGCCGGGTCACAATTTCCCGCGCAGAGTCGCCAAAGTAGGAGGTTCCGTGCCGTCTTGAGCGTTGATCAATTCGGTCGGTCAACCGGACGCAACGCGGACTTTGGCCGTCTTTACTAAAGTTCATTGCCCGCTGTTGAATGACAGGCAACTATCACTTAACATACCGGACGGCTGCGGCGGTAAGGGCGAGGCATCTTGGCCTCGAACAAAGTGTTGGACAGAAACGTCTTGAAACCAGGGTGGTGACCACATGACCTTAAGGCTCTCGGGCCGACAGCGCGAAGTCCTTGCTCTCATCATTCAGGGCCTATCGGACAAGGAAATCGCGGGACAGCTCGGCCTTTAGACTTCAACCGTCAAGACGTACCTCGGCCGAATTTACCGGCAACATGGCTTCAAGAATCGAGCGGAGGCGGCAGCGGCCTGTGCGATCGCCGACGTGGTGATTTCCCTAGCGACTGGGATCGCTCCAGGATCGGGGGGATAGGCAGGTGTCAATCGATCAATTGACAGCCCAACGATCGACTTGTCGCTTTGGTTTCGCGCTGACAGACTTCGCCGGAAGCGGATTCCGGAATGCGGAGGCATAACTGCGATGAGATTCGAGACCGCCCGGCCGGGCGCTCGGAGCCCGAAATGATCCCAACGAGCGCTAAACACATGCTTCTCGGCCTGACGCTGATTGTCGTGGCTATTTTGAGTTTGGCTCAGACCGGGATTTCCGGTGCGGCAGCCCAAAGCCAGCCGCCAACCGATTGGTCTTTCTACGTCAGAACGACAAATACCACGACGCTCTATAACCTCGGCTGCAACCAGGGCAACGCTGACCGCAACGCAGGCAATGTGAACAGCGAAGTCATCCTGGACTTCGGTGGTCAGGCCTACTACAACAACGGGACTTACCTCACGGGCAGCAATGCATTCGTGTCATACGCCACAATCGAAAGCCTCGCCGAGAACTTTGCCCTCGGCTATTACTACTGCACGGGGAGTGATTTCACGTCAGTGGTCACGATTGGGATCGGCACCAATAACTCCGCCTATCACATCGATTCGGCCGGTGGATCGGCATGGGCGGGGGTCGCAAACACGGTCAAGAATTGGGTCAGCAGCAACAACTACCAAAGCCAGGTAAACGTTGACGGTGCGAATGACATGGAGCCCTCGTGGGACACATATTCGGCGACGAAATCATGGGTGGACGCCTACACGTCAGCCGGTGGGCCCGCATATGAGGATTACGGATCCGCAGACGGTTGTCCTCAGACCACACACACGAACGGCGGTTGCAACAACGGTTGGACCCAGGACGACGTTTGGTACGTTAGTTACGGAGCAGCTCCCGCCCTGGCAGCTCCCGAAATCTACATTCAGGCCCAGGCTAATCAATGGGGCCAGATCAAGCTCTGGAAGTACATGTTCTTTGAGGGTCCGCTGGACGAATACGACCTCAACACTGGGACGTTCACAGCCTCCCAAGCCTGGACCGCGCTAGGAAATGCTCAAAGTTGGTCGACCTATATGTACTTCTCTCTTGAAATACACGTGGCCTCTTGAGGTGATTGATATGAAGGTACGTCTTTTCGTCGGGCTGGTTGCACTTCTAGTGGGCGCAGCGACAATGATTTCGGTTGTATCAGCGGCGTCAAACGGAGATTCGTCGCTGAAGAGCGCGTTCATGCAGCAGCAAGCGAAGGAGCGAGCTGCTGCGGTCGCCGGTCCACGCGCTCCGAAGATCCAGAAGCTCGGCCCGCAGACTAACCAACGAGCATCGCGCCAGCAGGGCATCCTCGATGTAAGGCAAGGCCCGGTTTCGGCGAGCGAGTTTCTCGTGGTTAACTCATGGCAGGGCCCCGTCAGCGGAGAAGGTTCTACGTGGTACGTCGTGTGGGCCGGTTCCACTGGCAGCATCAGTGCTGCTCCAGGGACGCCCGGCATAATCGTCCACCTTCAGACTCCGTCCCCGGATGGCACCACCTTCACCGACACGGTGATAGGAACATTCACCGATGAGAGTGCCGATGGTCCTTTGTCGATTGTGGCGGTGGAAGGCAGTAGCGTCGAGCTCGTCTCGCCTTCTGGTCGCGCATTCCACTTTGATCTCCGGGTAAATAGGTTTTCTTGATCGCTACCGCAATTGGGCTGACCCGGTGGGCTGTGGGGGTCCACCGGGTCTCCCATCAAATGGCCGTGGCCGTTCCACTGTCTGTGGTGTTCCTCGTCGCTTGCACGTCTTCTCCCACCGCGACGACGTCCTCCCCATCTCCCGGTCTTAACGGTGTAGTCCATGTCGTTCGGATGCTCCCGATAGCGGCGTCGACACAGGTCACTGGTCTGGCCGTAGGTGCCGGGGAGGTCTGGGTCGCGAGTCCAGCGGCGGCGCCTTATCTCGGCGGCACGCCCGCGGTCGGCAGCATTCTCCGGTTCGACGTTACGAATGGGACGCATCGGTCGAGCTTTAGCACCGCGGGAGATCCTGTAGGCCTCGCCGTCAGCGGATCATTCCTTTGGGTCGCCGGCGGTTCTGGTGACCACACTGTCAGTCTTGCCGACGCCGATACAGTTGTTCAGTCGGATGCCGCGACCGGACAGGTGTTGTTTACGTATGTAGTCGGCCAACCTCAGGCGCTCGCCGCCGACAAAGACACCGCCTGGGTGGTGGCAGGCGGAATAGGCGCGGTACCGACGACGTTGCTGCGGCTCCAAGGGGGTCGGGTGACTCGGATCACAGACTTGCCTGGCCAGACAGCATCGAACCCGGGTTTCACCGGTAACGTCCTCGCGGTATGCACCAATGGGATCTACGTAGCAACCATCGAGGATTCGTCCAGAACGGTGGTATCGCGTGTCTCGATTGAAACGGGTGCCACGACACAGGTGTCAAGTGTTTTGAGCGCGGGAGGGACGAGCATCGCCTGCGACGAGCGTGGCGTCTTTTTCATGATCAACGATCCTGGTCGCGGCGGGGTGTACCGAGCGGCCCCGACGGTTGATGTAAATCCCTTCGGATCAAAATCGGCGAGTGACCTGGCGATGGTGTCGGCACAGTTATGGGTCGTCGACCAGGTCTATGGCGACGGTGCGGGCCGTGTGAGCCTATTTGATACTGCAACCGAGGTGGAGCGGGCCCAGACGAGCCTACCGGCCGGAGACGCGCGATTGATAGCGGCGGACGCCAATGGGGCTTGGGTCATAGCCGGCGATCGGCTGATGGAACTGCGCGCTTCAGGGTGATGGTTTGTGGTTCGGGAGCCTCCCAGCCCAACACGTGAAAGCCGCAAGGAGTTGATTCCCAACAAGCGGAAAGAGGTCGCAAGCATTTAGTTGCTCCGCCGATGTGACCTTCGCCGGGTCAAGCCGGGTCACAAGATCCCGGCACTGGGAGGCTCCAGAAGGTCATGTCAGGACACCAAGGACCGGCAAATTTGGGTTCAGCGGGCCTTGGAGGAGTCGGACGGATAAGCCGAGGACACTACGATGCCCGCTGCCAGCGTGGCGAACCCGACGCCAATGGCAGCAGCCGCCATCTGCGCTGGCAGCTGTCCGTCCGGGGGAGACCAATGCCAGGGCAGTCAACGAGGCGTAGACGAGGTTGGGGGCGTTCGCGCGCGATGGGCGATTCTCCAAGACCTCCTAGGGTCGGGGTTCATGGTCGGCAGTCAGCCGGCTTGGCGCTTGCGTGCGGATACTGCTCTGCTACTTCGAGCCGCTCGTTCCTGCGAGGCCAGGGTGGGCGGTAGATCGATATCCGTCGCGGCGGACCTTCGCGTGAGTTGCGGCCAGGCTGATCTCGCCCCAGTTAAGAATTGCTAAAAGGTTCTTATTGTGGAAGGCTGGGTGCACCATCAGACCCGCTGCCACGAGCCGCTGATTCGTCGATGACGGCGGACTTCACGCTGACGTCGGCAGCGGCTTCTCACCCAGGTACAGGGTTTGCTTGCCCAGCACCCACCACGCCGGCGGGAACGCGAGGTACGCTCGCACCAGCATCGGGTGCTGAGGTATCCGGCTCTTGGTCGTGTACGGAAGAAAGCGGGCGATCACCTGCTTGGTCTTGAACCCGGCCATGGTCGCGGCCTCGGCCAGGCTTTTTTCCGTGAGCGCGGTCTGATGGTCGATGAAATCCCAGTAGGCGCCGCCGATCAGCCGGATGTTCGGCTGCAGGATGAGCACACGACCGCCGGGCTTCAGCAGCGAAAAGGTGACGCGAAGCTGCTGCAGCACCGCTTCTGTCGACGGCAGGTGCTCGAGGTAGTTGCTGAAAAAGGCGAGGTCGAAATGATCGTTGGGCATGACTTCGGCGAGATCCAGCCCGCTGGCGCGCACGAAGTGCACAGCTTTTGGTAGCGCTCCCTCGACGTCGCGGATGTCCGTGGCCCACCGATCCGCGGCTTTGATGTTGCGGATGAAATAGCCAAGATCGCAGGCGATGTCCACCACGCGCGCGCCCGGGTCGATGTAACGCTGCAGGAACGCCCCGAGCTCGCGCCAGATGGCCTCCTTGGCGGCCCGGTCGGCCGCGTCGAACCGTTGCTCGTAGACCTCCTTGAGGATGATCGGCGGCAGCTTGCCGGCCATGCCGGCCGGCCGTTGCTGAGCCGCATCTTTCGGCTGTTTGAAGCGAGCGCCCACCGTGAACGTCAACGATAGCGGGCGGGAGATCGGCGGCCCCCCGGCGGGTCGGGATCAGCGGTAGGCGAGCTTGGCGCCGAACCTCGTGAACCCCAGCCGCTCGTAGACCCTCGCGGCCCCTTCGTTGGCGGCGTCGAGGAAGACGAAGTCCCCTCCCGCGGCGAAATGCCGTGACACCAGCTCGGAGGTGACGGTCGCGGCCACTCCTCGCCGCCTCACGTCCGCTCGGGTGGCGACGCCGACGACCTCCGCGGCGCCCTTGAGCGCATGCGACACCCCCGTGCCGGCGGGCTCCCAGTCGAGCCATGCGAGCAGAAAGACGCTGCTCGAGACGGCCAGCTCCTGTTGCAGCCGTTCCACGGGCGGCGCTGGTCGATCGCTGTCGCCCCCACTGGTCCATCTCATCGTCTGGAAGGCCTGCAGCTCGGCGGGCTTCGAGGTCGGCGTGAGCCGGGTGAGGACGACGTCCGGCGCCGCGAAGGGCTTGAAACGAGCTGGCCGGCATGACATCAGCGGGTTCCGCTCCTCCACCTTGAGGCCCGCCGCCTCCAGCCAGGGCCCGACCTGCGGAAAGGCCGCCTCGTTGTACTCGATCTCCAGAGCCGCCCCGCGCTTCTTGAACGTGGCCCGTAGCTTCGAGACGCCCTTGGCAGTCTCCGCCTGCGTGATCTCGCCATCCACGAGCGTCACCCAGCCGCTGGGCTCTCCGGCGGTGGACAGGAGGGCTCGAAACGGGCCGATGGAAAGCAGCTCGGTGTCGGCACGATGGGCCTCGAGCGCGTCCGCCTGCCAGGCCACGAGACGCTCGGAATCCTGTTCAGGACCGAGCGTCATCGGTGCCTGCGGGCCCGGTTGCCGAGGTGCCGACCGTATCCGCCCAACATTCCGCTAGTGTGGGCCAACAAGGGCGGCGAAACCGTACCCTGGAGTCCGAGTGAGGCGCGCAGGTTCGCCGTCTGCGGCTGCCGAGAACGATTTCGCGGTCGGTCTGTTCGAGGGCCTGCCCCGGCGCTACGACCTGCTGGCCGAGGTCTTGTCGTTCGGCCAGAACGCGCGCTGGCGCCGAGAGCTGGTGAAACGCATCGCGTCGAGTCGGCCGGGAAAGATCCTCGACGTCGCCACCGGCACCGCCGCCGTGGCTCTCGCGCTGGCCGGGGAAACCGAGGCGGAGGTCATCGGAGTCGATCTCAGTGAGGCGATGCTCGAGAGAGGCCGCGAGCGCGTGCGCGCGGCGGGCAGGGCCGGGCGCATCCGGCTCCAGGCCGGCCGGGCGGAGGAGCTTGGTTTCGCGGCTGAGGCGTTTGACGCCGTCAGCTTCACGTACCTGTTGCGCTATGTCGCCGACCCTCAGGCGACCGTCGCCGAGCTCGCGCGCGTCCTCCGACCTGGTGGCGTCATGGCCAGCCTCGATTTCTTCGTCCCGCCTCACATGGTGTGGCGGGCGGCCTGGTGGCTCTACACGCGATCGCTGCTGCCCGTCGCCGGCTGGCTGTTCGGCGGCCCGGCCTGGTGGCGCGTCGGTCGATTTCTCGGCCCCAACATCCAGGCGCACTACCGCCGCGTGCCCCTGACGCGACTCGTCGAAGCCTGGCGGTCGGCGGGGATGGAGGACGTAGGGTGCCGCGTCATGAGTCTCGGCGGCGGCGTCGTGATGTGGGGCACCAAGCGGTAGAGAGTGCCTTCTGCCAGCACCCAGCCGTCGGAGCCCCTGGCTCCCGCCTTCTACGCCGCTCGCACGCGCGGCCGGCGCCGGGACGCCTGGGCGGTGCTCCACCCGCCCTACACGCTCTGGCACCTGTCCTACGTCGTCATCGGCGCGAGCCTCGCGCCGTCGGTGAGCGCCGTGCGCCTGGCCGCCACACTGCTGGCCTTCTTCCTGGCGGTCGGCATCTCCGCCCATGCGCTGGATGAGCTGAAGGGCCGTCCGCTGCGGACCGAGATCCCGAGCGCCGTCCTGTGGACGGCCGCCGCCATCGGGCTCGCCGGCGCCGTCGGCCTCGGCATCGCGGGCGTGCCGGTTGCCGGCCTGGGGCTGGTGCCGTTCATTGCCGCCGGCGTCGTGTTCGTCTTCGCCTACAGCCTCGAGCTGCTGGGCGGGCGGCTGCATGGAGACTTCTGGTTCGCCGTCTCATGGGGCGCGTTCCCGGTGCTGACCGCCTACTTCGCGCAGACCGGGCGAGTGTCAATCGGCGCCGTGGCGGCTGCCGGCGGCGCCTACGCGCTCTCGTACGGCCAGCGGATGCTCAGCACGCCCGCCCGGCTGGTGCGCCGGCGCAGCCGGTCGGTGAGGGGCACCATGACCATGAGCGACGGCTCGGAAGTGGCCGTCGACGAGTCAACCTTGCTTCGACCGCTGGAGCAGGCCCTGCGAGCTTTCTCCTGGGGAGTGGTCGCGCTGGCGGTCGGGTTGGCGGCGTCGCGCTTGATCTGACCAGTACGATGCAACGTGTCATGAAGCTGCAGCAGCCGGCCAAGCCGTTGATGCGAGGATGGTCCCACGCCGCCGCGGCACTGGTCGCGGTGGCCGGCCTGGTGGCTTTGATCGTCATCACCCGCCATGACGCCGCCAAGCTCGTCTCCATGGCGGTGTACGGGGCGGGCCTGGTGCTCCTGTTCGCGGTCAGCGCGACGTACCACGTCTTCAACTGGCCGCCCAGGGTGAAGGACTGGCTGCGCCGGGCGGACCACGCCACGATCTTCGTTTGCATCGCCGCGACCTACACGCCCCTGGTCTTCAACGTCATGAGGGGCTGGTGGCGCGCCGCGGCGCTGGCCGCGATCTGGACCTGCGCCGCCGCCGGCGTGGTGGGCGCGGCGCCATTCCTGCGCATCCCGCGGCTGCTCCTGGCTTCGCTTTACCTCGCGATGGGCTGGCTGGCCGTCATCGTGCTGGTCCCGCTGACCGCCGCGCTGGGTTGGGTGGCGGCGCTGCTCATGGCCCTCGGTGGCCTGCAGTACTCGCTGGGTGCCGCGGCCTATGCGTTCAAGAAGCCGCGCCTATGGCCGCGAGTGTTCGGCTACCACGAGCTGTTCCACCTGGCGGTGATCACCGCCAGCGTGACCTTCTACGTGATCGTGGTGCACTACGCCGTCCCCTTTCACCGGGCCTAGCGCTTTTCCGGCGCCTCTAAACGGGCGGGACTCCGTGCTTGCGCTCCGGCCGGGCTGACACCCGGGTCGAGTACGCCTTGAAGCGGGCGATCAGCGCGCCGCGCAGCTGCTCCGGCTCGACGACGTCGTCGACGATGAGGTTGGCGGCCAGCTTGTAGAGGTCGACGTCCTGGCGGTACTCGTCCTCGAGCTGCTTGCGGTGCGCGGCCCGCTCCGCCTCCGGAAGCTCGGCCAGCTTGTTGTAGAAGACGGCGTTGACGGCGGGCTCGGGGCCCATGACCGCGATCTGCGCCGACGGCAGCGCGATGACGCAGTCGGAATCAAACGCGGGGCCGGCCATCGCGTAAAGACCCGCGCCGTACGCCTTGCGCACGATCACCGAGATCTTGGGCACGGTCGCCTCGGAGACCGCGCTGATCATCTTCGCGCCGTGGCGGATGATGCCCCGGCGCTCGACGTCGGTGCCGATCATGAAACCGGGGACGTCGGCCATGAAGAGGAGCGGGATCTCGAACGCGTCGCAGAGCAGGATGAAGCGCGCGGCCTTGTCGGCCGAGTCGTTGAAGAGCACTCCGCCCTTCTGCATCGGCTGGTTGGCCAGGATGCCGACGGCGTGGCCGTCGAGGCGCGCGAAGCCGGTGAGCAGCTCTTTGGCGAAGAGCTTCTTCATCTCCAGCCAGCTGCCCTCGTCGACGATGGCGTTGATCACCTTGCGCATGTCGTAGCCGCGATTGGCCTCGGCGGGGATCAGCTCCTCGATCGGTTTCGACCCCGCCAGCGCCGCTCTTGCCGTGCAGGCCGCCGGCTTCTCACCCGAGTGCTGCGGCATGAACCTGAGATAGGCACGGGCGAAGTCGATCGCCTCCTTGTCGTCGGCGACGAGCACGTCGCCGCATCCACTGTCGGTGCAGTGCATGCGCGCTCCGCCCAGCTCCTCCAGGGTCACCTTCTCACCCACCACGACCTCGACCATGCGGGGCGAGCCGAGATACATCGAAGCGTTGCCCTCGACCATGACGACCACGTCACAGAACGCTGGGATGTAGGCGCCGCCGGCGGCCGAAGGGCCGAAGAGCAGGCAGATCTGCGGCACGAGGCCCGACAGTTGGACCTCGTTGAAGAAGATGCGCCCGGCGTGACGGCGCCCCGGAAACATGTCGATCTGGTCGGTGATCCGGGCGCCGGCCGAGTCGACGAGATAGAACAGCGGCACGCGGAGCCGGGCGGCGGTCTCCTGGATGCGCACGATCTTTTCGACCGTGCGCGCGCCCCAGCTCCCGGCCTTCACGGTCGGATCGTTGGCCATGACCGTGACCTGACGGCCGTCGATGGTACCGAGGCCGGTCACCACGCCGTCCGCGGGCAGCTCCTCCGCCAGGACGTTGGCGTAGAGCCCGTCCTCGACGAACGAGTCCCTGTCCAGCAGCAGGTCGAGCCGCTCGCGGGCGGTCAGCTTGTGCTGCGCGCGCAGCTTGGGCAGGTAGCGCGTCCCGCCCTTGAGCGCCCGCTCGCGCAGCTCGCGATGCCGCGTATCGCCCATCCGGGTCACCGCCCCTTGAAGTCCGGCTCGCGCTTCTCGAAGAAGGCCTTGATCCCTTCTTTCGAGTCTTCGGTCAGCGTCACCAGCGTCAGCTGGCCCTGCAGGTAATCGAGGGCGGCGTGGAACTCCATGTCCTGCTGACGGTAGAACGAATCGCGGCCGAGCCGCATCACCGCCGGCGACTTCCGGGCCAGCTTCTCGGTGATCTCTCGAACCGCGCTGTCCAGCTGGTCGTGCGTCACGACCCGGTTGACCAGGCCCAGCGACTGCATCTGCGTCGCCGTCCAGCGGTCGCCCAGCATCATCATCTCCAGGAGCGTCTTGCGCGGGAGGTTTCGGGCTAGGACCGCCTGGATCATCATCGGCCAGACGCCCACGTTGACCTCCGGCGTGCCGAAGGTGGCGGTGTCGACCGCGACCAGCAGATCGCACGAGCCGGCGAGGCCCAGCCCGCCGGCGAGCGCATGGCCGTTGATCCGGCCGACGATCGGCTTGCCGAGGCTGGCCATCAGAGCGAACAGCTCGACGAACAGGTCGCGGCCGCGATGGCGCTCCAGCTCCGAGGCATCGGCCTCGAAACTGGTGAGGTCGGCGCCGGCACAGAAGGCACGGTCGCCCGCACCCGTGACGACCACGACCCGCACCTCCGGCTCCCCCTGGCACCATCGAAATGCCGTCACGAGCTCGCGGAGCATGGCCGCCGACAGCGGGTTGCGCTGCTCGGGGCGGTTGAGGGTGAGCGTGACGACGTGACTGTCCACCGCGAGCGCTACCTGGTCCAGGGCGGGGCTCTCAGTCACGTCGATATCGTAGGTCGCTAGCCCAGCAGCCCGGCCGCGACGGCGGCGCCGACGGCGATGAGCACCGCCCCGCTCAACTCTTCGCTCCACGCTTCCACGCGGGCGCCGAGCCGGTTGCCGAGCTCAAGCCCGACCAGCGACATGCCGACGCTGACCACGCCCATCGTCGCCGCGGCCAGGACGATCTGGATGTGATAGATGGCGAGGGCAAAGCCGACGGCGAGATTGTCGATGCTCAGCGCGAGCGCGGTGACGATCAGGCGATGGGTGCCCAGATCCCGGGATGGTGGCTCCGCGGCGACCGTGTGGCGGCCCTGCCAGATCGTGTACAGGCCGGTGAGGATCAGGATGGCGCCCCCGGCGTACTTCGCGTAGTGGCCGAAGAAGCCGGCCACCGCTTGACCCAGGAGCAGGCCGAGGATCGGCATTGTCGCCTCGAACAGACCGAAGGCGACGCCGACCCGGATGCGGGTCCGCGCGTCGATCCCGCTCAACCCGATGCCGATCGCCCCCGCAAAGTTGCTGAGGCCGACCGAAGCGCTGACGAGCAGGAGGCTGGCGAGTCCGGGCACGCCGGTAACTATATGGAGGCGCGGGAAGCGCCTCGCGTGTAGTCAGGTGGCTCATACGCCTTAACAAAAATACTTTGCAGGGAGTGTTAACTGGCTTCAGAATTGAAACAACCTGCAACCGCCCCTGTAACCCAAAGTTAGGATGACAATCGTTCAAACGATATAATCCGGCCCGTCGAGAAGCATATGAAGGTCAAGCAGCGCGATCCTGTCGCGGCTTCAACCGTGGCTTCTCACGAAGCGGGCATCGATCTGGACAAGCCCATCTTCACCCTCAGCGTGGCGTCCGAGATCCTGGAGACGCACCCGCGCACTCTGATGATGTACGAGCACTTGGACATGATCCATCCCAAGCGGACGGTGACCAATCGCCGGCGCTACTCGCGTCGAGACGTGATGAAGCTGCAGGCGATCCAAACGCTCACGAGGAAGCACGGCGTCAACCTCGCGGGCGTCCGCTTCATCCTGGCGCTGCTGAAGCGGTTGCAAAACGCCGGAGTCGACCCACCCGAAGGGCTCAAGAACCTCGACGTGTCCCTGCTCGACGTCTAAGTAACAGCCCGGAAACGGGTTGATGGAAGGCAACGAATAAGCAGATGTCAAAGAAAAGAAGGCGCTTGGAGATCAAGGTCGACCCGCTGCCCAGCCCATTCCAGGACGAAACCGCGTCCTGCCCCGTGTGCGGCCGCGACGCCGCGGCGATCGGGAGGCGGCACCTGCAGATCGTGTTCCGGTGCGAAGGCTGCAAGGTCGTCTTCAAGCGCAACCGCAGCTGGCCTTACATCTACTAGCGCCGCACAGCTAGAACCCGCGCGTCGCGGCCTTCTCTCTACTGTGAAGGCATGAGGCGCTCGGCCCGCAGAGCCGCCGTCTACGGGGTCCTGGCGGGACTCGCGACCGCGGCCGTCGCCGAGGCCGTCAGGCCGCGTGGCGGCAGCACCGTGCTGGTCGACTGGGATCGGGTGCGCAGTGCCGCCCGAGCGCGGCTTGCGGTGTCGGCGGTCGACGCCGCGACGCTGGCCGCGGCGGCCAAGGGCTACCGCGCCATGGCGGCCGAGCTGGAAGGCCCTCTGCTGGACTTCGTCGGCGGCCTGCCCAAGGGCGCCGGGCTCCCGCGGTTCGAAGCCCTGGATCGGGCGGGCTGGCTCGATCTCAACCTGGGCATCCTTCGCCGCGTGGTCGACCCCGTCCTCGAGGCCGGGCGCGTGCCGAGCTCGCTGATCGTCGAGGCCGGACGCGCCGGCGTCGACCATTACGTGGCGTTCATGCTCGCCTTTCTCGGCCGGCGGGTCCTCGGCCAGTACGACCCGCAGCTGCTGGGGGCGGAGCCCCTCGGCGGCGAGGGCCTCTACCTGGTCGAGACGAACGTCGAGGAGTGGGGGCGCGGGGCGGAGCTGCCCGGACCGGACCTTGAGCGGTGGCTGATCCTCCATGAGATGACGCATGCGTGGCAGTTCGCGGCGCATCTCTGGCTGCGGCCGCACATGGAGCAGGCGATGAGGGTGCTGCTCGATTCCGTGACCGGCAAGGAGGCGCCGGTGGCCCGGATCGCGGCCTTTGCCGGCGTCCTGCCTGCCCAATGGCGGGTGATGAGACAGGTGCAGGGCACGATGTCGGTCGTCGAGGGATACAGCAACCTGGTGATGAACGAGCTCGGTCGCAGGCTGCTGCCGGGCTTCGAGCGGCTCGAGCGGGCCTACCGCGCGCGGAGCACCGGCAGGAGCGCTTTGGCAATCCTGACCTGGAAGCTGACCGGCCTGGACCTGAAGCTGCAGCAGTACCGGCGGGGAGAAGCGTTCTGCAAGGCGGTGTACGACCGGCATGGGCTGAGGGTCCTCAATCGCGTGTGGACCGCCCCGGAGCAGATGCCCCACCTGGACGAGCTGGCGGCGCCGGACCGCTGGCTGCGGCGCGTCGTCTTTCCCCGCTAGTCCTTCAGCTCCTCCTGCGCCGTCTCCTCGCTGATCGGCATCACGGCCACGGGCAGGTCGCCGATGTCGAAGTAGCGCACCGGTTTGTTCATTCGCTTCGCGATCCCGACCTGCACCTTGACTCCGAGCGAGATCCGGCCGAAGACCCACACCTCATCGCAGCGAGCCAGCAGGTTGTTCATGGCCTCACGCACCACGTCCTTGGACACGGTGTGCATGAGGTAGTAGTCGAAGAGCATGAAGGGGCTCACAGGCACCATCCCGGAATCCAGCACGAACTTCTGGATGTGGGCCCGCCAGTAGAAGACCTTGTTCGACATGGCGACGTAGACGAGGCGCTTGGGATGGCGCAGCGTCTCCTCGGCCTGGTCTCGCGCGCTTGGCTTGGTCGCCGGTTGAAAGATCCGCTCGAGGATGTCCTCGGCCGCCTTCCCCGAGATCGTCGCCACTGCTCGGCCTATCCTATCAGCCGTGTCCGCAGGGTCCCGATTCGACGCCGGGCGCGCGGCCGGGCGCGCGCCGGACGCGGCCAAGGGTCAGACCTCACGCTTCGACCTCGAGGGTCGTGTCGCGCTGGTGACCGGGGCGAGCCGCGGAATCGGCAGCGCGATCGCGCGTGCGCTGGCGGAGCAGGGCGCGCAGGTGGTCATCTCGAGCCGCAAGCAGGCCGACCTCGACGAACAGGCCGAGCGGATCAACTCGCTTTACCCGCAAAGGGCGACCGCCATCGCGGCTCACAACGGCAGGCCGGACGAGCTCGAGCGGCTGGTCAAAGCCGTGATGGAGCGGTTCTCCCGCATCGACATCCTGGTCAACAACGCCGCCACCAACCCGTACTTCGGTCCGGTGCTCAACGCCGAGCTGGCGGCCTGGGACAAGACGTTCGAGGTCAACCTGCGCGGTGTCTTCATTCTCACCAAGCTCGTCTATGAGGCGTCGATGGAAGCGCACGGCGGCAACGTGGTCAATGTCGCGAGCGTCGGCGGCTTGCGGCCGGGCCTGGGCCTGGGCGTCTACAACATCACCAAGGCGGGCGTGATCATGCTCACCCGCCAGCTCGCGCGCGAGCTGGGCGGCAAGGTCCGCGTCAACGCGGTTGCGCCCGGCCTGGTCAGGACGCGCTTCGCCGAGGCGCTGTGGGCCAACGAGGCGATCCTGGAGCGTGTCCTGAGCGCGAATCCGATGGGCCGCATCGGCACGCCGGAGGAGATCGCCGGGGCGGTGGTTTTCCTGGTCTCCGATGCCGCCAGCTACATCAACGGAGAGGTCATCGTCATCGACGGCGGGGGCGGGGAGCCTTAGACCCCGGTTCCGGCGCCGTCACCGCGGCGCCGTTGCCTTCGCCGTCGCCGCTTTCGGCCGCCATCTGGCGGCTGTGGATGAAGTCCTCGAGCTCCTTCTCGTACTGGTAGGCGTGACGGTCCGGCTCGAAGCGCAGGACGCGGCGCTGCTGGACGAAGTCCTCGAAGGCGGCACATGTGTCACGGGCGGCGCGGAAGCCCAGCTCGCGAGCCGCCTTGGCGGTCGAGAGCGAACGCCCCCACCGGAGCAGGTCCAGCAGCTGCGGTGAGAGAAACCCGAGGCCGGCGCGGCGGAAGGCGAAGGCGGCCAGCTCCAGCCCGAAGGGCGGCAGCAGCGGTGCATGCAGCTTGCCGGCGGAGTCGAGCAGCTTGGACAAGGTCTCGGCTCCCGGCGGGGCGATGTTGTAGGCGCCCGCCGGGCCGCGCTTGGCGGCGAGTGCCATGGCTTCGATGCAGTCGTCGCGGTGGATGAGCTGCAGCGCCGGGTCGTAGCCGGCGACCGTCGGCACCACCTCGAGGTCGAGATACCGCGCCAGGGGTTGGGGTTCCTGCGGATTGAGGCTGTTGCTGAACCGCAGCACCAGGATGGCGATGCTCGGGTTGCGAACCGCGAAGTCGCTCACATACGACTCGACCTCGACGATGTCACGAACGAACTGGTGGCGCGAGCCGCTGTCGAGGCGGTGGTCTTCGCGCAGCGCCGCCGGCAGATCGAAACGCGAGCCGTAGACGTGGCCCGACGACTTGAGCACGAAGCGCCGGACCGGGCTCCCTTCGCCGGCGCAGCCCGCGAGCAGGTTGAGCGTGCCGATGACGTTCGTCTCGTGCGCGCGGCGCGGATCCATGTCGAAGGAATCGATGCGTGTCAGCGTGTGCACGACGGTGTCGATCCCGACCGAGCGCACCAGCTTGCCGATGAGAGAGTGCCGGATGTCGAGCTTCAGGTAGTCGGCGCGGCCCAGGTCATAACGGGGCTCGCGGGTGTCGATGCCGATGACCTCGGCGACGTCGGGATCCTCGACGAGTCGCTGCACGACCAGCGCGCCCCACCAGCGGGCGACGCCGGTGACGAGGACGCGGCGCTTCTTGGACCTCACGTCGGCGCCCAGTCTAGCCCGGGCACTTCGCGCCATCCAACCGGTGCGCTAGGTGCGCTTGATCACGTCGCGTTCCATCTGCGCCACGGCGCGCGAGACGGTGCCGGCCAGGGGGGACTTGGCCTGGCGAAGCGCCCACTCCAGCTGGCGCACCAGCGAGTACAGGCTCTTCATCGCTTTGACGGCGTCGCCGATGTCCACGCCGGCGGGGAGGGGGATCTGGTCCAGCGGCTCGCCCGAGGACCAGCGGAAGGCGAAATCGATGTAATCGTGCGAAGGCGGTCGCAGGTTCGGCTCGTCGAGATCGGACTCCATGTCGGCGAAACGGAAGTACAGGGAGCGGAACAGCCTCGCGGTCTGCGCGACGGCGGGCGTCGGATAGCGGCGAGGCGCGCGAGCCTGGCCGCTGGGCTCGCCGCGTCGATGGCGCGGGCCGTTGCGGTCCTCGGCGGCGAGCATGACCAGCACGGCACAGAGCTCTTCCGGGGTGAGGCCTTCCAGCCAACCCTGCCACACCGCCTCCGCGACCAGCAGCGTGTTGTCACCGTAGACGCGCGAGGCGAACAGGCCCTTGTCGGTGGGCCGGTCCTGGGCCAGGAATCCGGCCTCAGTGAGGATCTTGCACAGGCGGCGGAGCTTGCGCGCGTATTCATCCATCTGGCCCGTCACCTCGCGCTCGCCTCCCTCGAGCTCCTTCTGCAGGGCGCGGATCTCGCCGTACTTCTGCAGCAGCTCGCCAAACCGCGGCGAGCGGACCACCTTGAGCTTCCGCTGGCGCTCCAGCAATCCCTTCGCCTCGACCTCGAGCCGCTGCACCAGTCGGCCGGCCGAGCCGAGGGCGCGCGTGTGCCGTCCGACATGACCGCGACGCCCCCTGCGCTCGGCCCCGGCCTCGCGGCGCAGGCGCCTGAGTTCGATCCGGATCGCGCGACGCCGGTCCTCGAGCTTGAAGTACTGGGCCACATCCTCGATCGAGACCTCGCGCTCGCCCCACATCTGCCGGATGTCCGCCAGGCGTGAGCGCACGTTGACCAGCCGTTCCTTCGTCTGCTCGGCCGCGAGCCGCTTCTGGAACTGCCCGAACGAGCGCTGCATCAAGGCCTCCGCCGCCTCGGGCGTGTACACGCGCAGGAGGTTCAGCGCCATGTTGTAGCTCGGCAGGAATTTCGACTCGACGACCAGGGTCGGCCCCATGGCGACCTCGTAGATCGTGCCCACCTCGACGTCGGACTCCTTGAGGATCACGCCGTGGCCGATGACGTCGATGCCACGCCGGCCGGCTCGTCCCATCAGCTGTGTGAGCTCACCGGTCGTCAGGTTGGAGAAGCTGACGCCGTCGAATTTGGTGAACGAGGAGACGACGACGCCGCGGGCCGGCATGTTGATGCCGAGCGACAGCGTCTCGGTCGCGAACACCACCTTGATCAGGCCGCGCTGAAAAAGCTCCTCGACCATCTCCTTGTGGTAGGGCAACAGGCCCGCATGGTGCTCGGCCATTCCCCGCCGGAGCAGGCGAGCGTCGACCATGCGCCGGAACAGCGCCTCCTCGTCGTGGTCCTTGAGTCTCTGGAGCCGCTCGGCCGCGACGCGGTCGATCGCCTCCTTCTCGGCCGCCGTCGTCAGGTCCAGCTCGTGGTACGAGCAGCGCTGGAGGGCTTCGCGGCAGCCGCGCCGCGAGAAGATGAAGTAGATCGCGGGCAGCATGTCGAGGCCGCGCAGCCCTTCGATCACGTGCAGCAGATCGTTCGAGGGCAGCCCGCGGTAACCCCCGATGCGATAGGACGCTTCCTCTTCCTGTGCGGCCTTGCTCCAGGTTCGCTGGTCGATGCCGCCGTCCTCTTTGAACAGGGGGAGGAACCGGTTGTTGATGGCGAGCCACATCTTCAGCTCGACCGGGCGCACGTCGTGGAAGACGGTCTCCATGCCGCCGCGGTTCTCCGCCATCCAGTCCGCGATCTCCTGGTAGTTGCCGATGGTGGCGGAGAGCCCGACGAGCTTGAGGGTCGATGGCGCCTGGATGACGATCTCCTCCCAGACCGAACCGCGCGGGAAGTCGTCGATGTAGTGGACCTCGTCGAGGACGACGTAACGGACGAGGTCGAGCCGCTTGGGGTCCTCGTAGATGAGGTTGCGAAGGATCTCGGTCGTCATCACCACCACCGGCGCCTCGTCGTTGATGGTGTTCTCGCCCGTCACCAGTCCCACCATCGATTCGCCGTACGCGCGGACGAAGTCGTGGTATTTCTGGTTGCTGAGGGCTTTCAGCGGGGTCGTGTAGAGGACCTTCGAGCCGTCTGTCAGGGCGCGAAAGATCGCATACTCCGCGACGATCGTCTTGCCGCTCGAAGTCGGCGCGCTGACCAGCACGCCGCCGCGACCAAGGTCCAGCTTGTCGATGGCCTCACGTTGGAAACCGTCGAGCTTGAAAGGCAGGCCGGCCTCGAACTCATCGACCAGCGAATCGACGGTTTTCACAGCCGGATCAGTTCGGTGGAGACGTTGGTGATGCGAGCGCCGTCACTGTGCGACTCGATGTAGGACAACGACGCCGCCAGCACCTCATCAGCGTGACGGCCGTCGCCGCTCACCGTGGCGACGGCCAGCTCCGCGAGCTGCCAGCGGTCGAGCTCGCCCACCTCGGCGGCGGCGACCTTCAGCTCCTGGCGCAGTCGCCGGAGCAGGCCGCTCACGATCTGGCGCTTCGACTTGAGCGACCCGCTTTCGGGCAGGTGCAGGACGACGCGCAGCAGGCCGATGGTCAAGGGGGAGGACATCCATCGGCTAGATTACGTTTCGTGAAGGCGGGAGCATCCGAGTTGGGCGAGCTCGGGCGCGACCTGGTCAAGGCCTCCTATCTGAAGGGCGATTTCGTTCTTCGGTCGGGGAAGCGCTCGAATCGCTACTTCGACAAGTTCCTGTTCGAGACCGATCCCGTGCTGCTTCGCCGGCTCGGCCGGCATCTCGGCGCCCTGGTGCCCAAGGAAACGCAGCTGCTCGCGGCGCCAGAGCTCGGCGCCGTGCTGCTCGGGGGTGCGGTCTCGATGGAGACGGGCCTCCCGCTGGTTCTCGTCCGCAAGGAACCCAAGGGGTACGGGACCTCCAAGCAGATCGAAGGACGTTTCGCACCGGGCCAGAAGGTCACGGTCATCGAAGACGTGGTCACGACCGGTGGCGATTCGCTGCGGTCGGCGCAGGTTCTGCGTGACGCCGGTGTCGAAGTCATCCACCTGGTCGTCGTCCTCGACCGGGGCGAGGGCGGCGAGGAGAACATCGGCGGCGCCGGCATCCCTTACTCGCCCCTGTTCCGAATCCAGGACCTGGAACTTGACTGACCTCCTGATCAAGGGGGGCACGGTCTACACGCCTGAGGGTCCACGCGAGGTGGACGTGCATGTCACGGGCGGCGTGATCACGAGCGTCGAGGCCGGCCTCCCGGCGGGCGCCGGTGCGACCGTCGTGGACGTGCGCGGGATGTACGTGCTGCCGGGGGCGATCGACGTCCACGTCCACAGCCGCGATCCGGGATTCCCGGAGAAAGAGGATTTCGGCACGCTGACCGCAGCCGCCGCCGCGGGCGGCGTGACCACCGTGATCGACATGCCCAACACCGTGCCGGCCGTCGATGCCGCCGGCGTGCTCGAGTCGAAAGCGGCCCTCGCCCGCCCCAAGGCTCGGGTCGATTTCGGCCTCTGGGGCCTGATCCGCTCGAGCTCGACGCCGGACCAGCTGGAGAGCCTGGCGGCCGCGGGCGCAACGGGCTTCAAGGCGTACCTCGGCTATGCGTTCAGCCTCAGCCGCAAGCAGGTGCTCTACTCGCCCGACGGCGGCGATCCGGACCTGGAGGCGCCTCCCGACTACGGAACGCTGGCGCGTCTGGCGCCGGAGGTGGCCCGGCTCGGCCTGCCGCTGGTGATCCACGCGGAGGATCCGACCATCCTGGCCGCCTTTCGGCGGCCGCTGGCGACGTATGCGGACGTGCTCGATTCGCGCCCGCCCGACGCCGAGGCGGTGGCGATCTCGGCCGCGGCCGCCATCGCGAAGGAAGCCGGCGTGCGCCTGCATGTCGCCCACCTGTCGAGTGCGCTGGGGTTGAGCGCGGCCGAGGACGCGATCAGGGCCGGCAGCCCGCTGAGCCTGGAGACCTGCCCGCAGTACCTGTGGTTGTCGGATCAGGACTACGGCCGGCTCGGCACGGCGATGAAGGTGTTCCCTCCCATCCGCACCGCCGCGGATCGCGCCGCCCTCGTGGAGGCGGCGTCGAAAGGGGTCATCGGCATCATCGGCACCGACCACGCACCGCATACCGATGAGGAGAAGGCGCGGACGCTCGACGCGGCGCCGGCCGGCAGCCCGGGCGTCCAGACCCTGTACGTGAGCTGTCTCGAGCTGGCGAAGCAACTCGGCGACGTGTGGCTCGCCCCTCGCTGGATCTGCGAAGGGCCGGCGGCTCTCGCCGGCCTGGGCGAGAGCAAGGGCGCGATCGCGCCCGGATACGACGCCGACCTGGCGATCGTCGACCCCAGGCGCAAGACGGTGGTGCGCCCGGCGCAGATGCGCTCGCGCCAGCGACACGGGGCCCTGGACGGCAAAGAGTTCAGCTTCGCGATCAAGGACGTGTACGTGCGGGGCGTGGCGGTGGCGCGGGACGGTCGCAGGGTCGGCCGCGCCGCGGGTCGCATGGTGAGGCCCGCGCGCCGCAGCCGCTGACGGCTCCCGGCAGGCTCTGTCCGGAAGATCAGGCCTGGGCCCCGGCGCCTCGGAAGATCGGGTTCTGGGCCAGCTCGCGTTCCAGGCTCGTCGCCGGTCCGTGGCCTGGATAAACGGCGGTGGCCAGCGGCAGCCGGAACAGCTTGGTGCCGATGCTCATCATCTGGCGGCGGAGGTCGGTCTCAGGCCTCTGCCGGCCGATGCCCCCGGCCAGTATCGTGTCGCCGACGAAGGCGTGGTTGGCGACCACGAAGCACAGGCTGCCGGGCGTGTGGCCGGGCGTGTGCATGACCGCGAGCTTGAACTCTCCGAATTCGAGCTCGTCGCCGTCGACCAGGTAGCGGTCCGCCGAGCGCAGGAACTGCTTGGCGTCAGCCGAATGAATCGCTGTCAGGCCGCCCGCGAGCTCCTTGACCGCGTCCTTGCCCGCGACGTGACCGGGATGGCAGTGGGTGGCCAGGATGTACCGCACCGTCAGGCCCGTGAGCTGGTCGGCGATCTTGTCCGCCGGCAGGCCGGGGTCGACCACGACCGCCTCCTTCGTCGCCGAGCAGGAGACGATGTAGGCGTTGACCTCGCGTTCGAGCTTGACCTTGACGATGGCCAGTTTCGGCATCGATCAGTATTTACCTCAATGGAGCACGCCGCTGCAGTCGGGTTCGCCGCCGCACTCTTGCTGGTGTGCCTTTTCTGGATCTATGGCTACGTCAGGCGACGTGCTCGCAAGAAGTACTGAGCGCTGGGCGGAGGGCCTAGTCGTGGGCCTCGCCCTGCACCTTGATGCGCAGGGCGTCGAGCGAGTCGAATTTGTCCAGCGCCGGCTTGGAGCGCGCCCGGTCGGGATACTTGGCCGTCTGGATCGCCTCCACCAGAAGCTCGATCTCGTCGGGGGTGAAGTTCAGGGTTCGATAGACGACTTCTTTCACCGGCTTCGCGTGCCGGTCGACCGCGTCCCGGATCACATCGTCGGTGTCGGTGACGACCTGTGGCCGGGTCGGCCGGAAGAGCTCCTCGGAGCCGGCAAGCGACACGCGTTTGAAAGTCGGCATCACCTGTGATTCTCCAACACCCTGGCCGCCAGCGCACGGTACGCCTTCGCTCCGTCCGAGTCGCGGGCGTACTTCAGGATCGATTGTCCCGCGAGCGGAGTCTCGGCGAACCGGATGGAATCTGTCACGCCGAACTCGTACACCTTGTCTCCGTATTTCTGCCTCACCGCCGCCAGCACCTCCTGGGAGTGGAGGGCGCGGTGCTTGTAGAGGGTCGGCAGGATGCCGATGAGCTCGAGGCGCGGGTTGAGACGCCGCTTGACGCGTTCCATCGTGACCAGGAGCTCCTGCATGCCCCTCAGGGCAAGGAACTCAGCCTGCAGCGGCACCAGGACCTCGTCGGCGGCGACCATGGCGTTGATGACGATGAGATCCAGCGACGGCGGGCAGTCGATGATGATGAAGTCGTACCGCCTCTGCGCCGGCTCGAGCTTGTCCCGCAGGATGCTCTCGCGGCCGATCTCGTTGATCAGCTGGTTTTCGGCCCCGGCCAGCTCGATGTCCGCCGGCACGTAGTGGACGCCCATCTGGGGGGCCTCCTGCACGACGTCGGTCACCGTCGTGTCGGGGTCGACCAGCAGGTGGTACACGGTCTTCTCGATATCGCCGGGCGGCTTCATGTACAGGGTGAGGTGGCCCTGAGCGTCGAGGTCGATGAGAAGCACCCTCTGGCCCAACTCCGCCAGGGCGGCGCCGAGATTGACGGCGGTGGTGGTCTTGCCCACACCCCCCTTTTGCATGGCGACGGCGATCGTTCGGGACAAGAGTGGTTGGAGTCTAACGGAAGATGGGCTTTTCGGCCGTCCCCAACCCGGGGCTGCAGCCCGCGAGTCTAGAATGGCCGCGGTGTTCGTGATCCCCCTGATCGCTGCGGCGGTCGGCGGCGCCTTCGCCGCCGCTGTCGGCCGCCAGTATCTGAACCGCCGCAAACCCTACCAGGCGATCTGGGCGCTCGCCCTCGCCATGTTCGCCGCCGCGGCCCTCTTCGAAACCGCCGGCCAAGCGGCCGGGTGGTCCGACGCCACCTACAAGGGCTACTACCTGTTCGGCGGCGTGCTCAACGTGGGCTGGCTCGGCCTCGGTTCACTGCTCCTTCTGACATCGGCCCGCCCGGGCCGGTACGCCATCGGGGTGATGGCCCTGATCTCGATCGTCGGGTTGGTCCTGGTGATCGCCGCACACACCGACAGCGCCCTGCTGAGGGCACCGGTGCCGGCGCGCGGGGCGATCGACGTCCCAGCCGTGCTGCCGCTGGTCACCAACCTCGGGGGGTCGCTGCTGCTCATCGGCGGCGCCGCGTGGTCGGCGTGGAAGGCGGCTCGGGGCGGAGCCCCTCGAAACCGGGTGGTCGGGCTGGGCATCCTGGCGGCGGGCGCATTCATCGTCGCCGGCGGCCACAGCTACGCCCAGACCAGGGGCGTCTACGTCGCGCAACCGTTGAGCGAAGCCCTGGGCATCGTCGCGATGTTCACGGGCTATCTCGTGGTGGAGGCTCGGCGCCGGGTGACGAACCCGACGGCGGCGTAACCGGATTGATCATCGACATCATCGTCGTGCTCGTCCTGGTGGTGGCCCTTTTCGTCGGCTACCAGAAGGGTGTGATCCAGCCCCTGCTGGCCGAGATCTTCTTCTTCGGCACCCTCCTCGCCGTGTTCCGCTTCCACGACCAGTACACGGCCGAGGCGGCCAAGCTCCTGCACCTCAATGCCGTCCTGAGCGTCTTCGTCGCCCTCATCCTGGCCGTGGTCATGGGTGCGATCGGTGGCGGGATCGGCGGCGCCTTCCACCGCATGGAGGCGATTCGCGGCATCGACGGGCTCCTCGGCGTGTTCGTCCACGTCGTCGTGACCGGGGTGGTGGTCTACCTGGCCGTCTCCGCCCTGGTCACCCTCGACAACGCCTTTGAGCCGGCGTTGAAGAGCGCGAGCCTCACTCTGACGCAGGTCAACCAGCTCGAGTCGGAGATCCTCTCGAACCCGATCACCTCGGCGATGGTCTCCAAGCAGGACCTGGCGACCCTCAAGGCCGCGGGGGCCAAGGCCTCGGGAGCCCATCTCGACTCGGTGGCCGGTATCCACCAGCTGCAGCAGATCTACACCGACTTCCTCCAGCCTCAGCTGCACAGCTCGCGCGTGGTGCCGATCATCTTGCGTATCGGCCACCATCTCCCCTTCATCGGTCATGTCGGGCCGGGCGACCTGAAACCGCTGCCTTCGCCGTCGCCCACTCCGAAGGTGACCCCGACACCCACCCCGCACACGTAATGCTCGACCTGGCGCTGACCGAGGAACAGGAGCAGCTCGTCGCCACGGTCCGCGATTTCTGTGCCCGGGAATTCGCTCCCAGCATCCAGGCCAACGACCGCGCGGGCCGGCACGATCCCGAGATCTTCGCCAAGCTCGCCTCGATCGGCCTGCCCGGTGTCTGCTTCCCCGAGCGCTACGGCGGCCATGGGCTTGACTATTTGTCGCTGGGACTGGTCTGTGAGGAGCTCGAGTACGTCGACACCGTCTACCGGACGGTGCTCTCAGTCCATGTCGGGCTGGTCGGGATGGGGCTTTACACCTGGGCGACCGAGGCGCAGAAGCAGCGGTGGCTGGTGCCGATGGCCTCCGGCGAGAAGCTTGCCTGCTACGGCCTGACCGAGCCCAACGCCGGCTCCGACGTGGCGTCGATGCAGGCGACCGCGCGGCGGGCGGGCGACGCCTACGTCCTCAACGGGCAGAAGGTGTGGGTCTCCGACGCCGACACCGCCGACTTCCTGCTCATCTTCGCGAAGACCGACCCCAAGGGAGGTTCTCGAGGCGTGTCCGCCTTCATGCTCGAGCGCGCCGCATGCGGTCAATCGCTGCGCACCGAGCCGATCGAGGACCGTCTCGGCATCCGAGCGGGAGACGTCGGCTCGATCTTCATGACCGACGTCGAGGTGCCCGAGGCGAACCGGATCGGCGACGAGGGCGATGGCTTCAAGATCGCCATGAGCTGCCTCGACAACGGCCGCTTCACGGTGGCCGCCGGGGCGACCGGCACGGTTCGCGCCTGCCTCGATGCGTCGGTGAAGTACGCGCGCGAGCGCAAGACCTTCGGCCAGGAGATCGGTCGCTACCAGCTGGTGCAGCAGATGATCGCCCGCATGGCCCGCGACTACGAGATCTGCCGGCTCCTGTACTTCAAGGTCGCGTGGATGAAGAACACCGGAGTGCGCCACACCCGCGACGTTTCGATGGCCAAGCAGTACGCGACCGACGCCGCTTTCAACGCCGCTCACGACGCGATCGAGGTGCACGGCGCGTACGGATACTCCGCCGAGTACCCGGTCGAGCGCTTTCTGCGCAATGCGCGCGCTCCGATCATCTATGAAGGCACGCGCGAGGTGCACACCATCCTCCAGGGTGAGTACGCGCTCGGTTACCGCCAGGACCGCCCGGTCAAGAAGTCCCTGCCGCCCTACTCAGCCTGATCGGCCGGATGGCCACGCTGACCGCAGCCGCCCGGCCGTTCGGGCGCCGGCTCGGGCATCTCGACCTCGCCCTCCTATCCGTTTACTGGATCGCGATCGGCTACCTGTGGACGAGTCTCGGCGGTCTGATCATCCCCGACCTCGTCCTGCAGCTGGCGGGCAGGGAGCACGAGGGCGTCGCATTGGGCTTCCTGGAGGGCATCGGGTCGCTCATGGCGGTGATCTGGCAGCCGGTCGTGGGAGCGGTCTCCGACCGGACCCGCAGCCGCTTCGGGCGCCGCCGCCCGTTCATCGCCGTCGGCACGGCGGGCGACGTCGTCTTTCTCATCGGGCTCGCGCTTTCAGGCAGCTACTGGATCGTCGTCATCTTCTACTTCCTCCTGCAGACCGCCTCCAACACCAGCCAGGGCCCATACCAGGGGTTGATGCCCGATGTCGTGTCCGAGCCCCAGCGCGGGACGGCCTCGGGCTACTACGGCGTCGCCAACGTCGCCGGCCTGCTTTGCGGCACGGTCGGCGCCGGCTTCATCCTGGCCCAGGCCGGACGCACGGTGGCGATCCTCAGCATCTGCGGCCTGCTCCTCGTCACCATGCTGCCCACCGTGCTGCTGATCCCCGACCGCGTGCCACCCAGCGAGGCCCAGTTCGGCGGCATCAGGCACGCGCTCTTCACGACGTTCGCGCGCCCGCTGCGCCTGCCGAGCTTCCTGTGGCTGATGGCGTCGCGGCTGCTCATCCTCATGGGGCTGGTCGGGGTCCAGAGCTTCGTCTTCTTCTATTTCAGCAACGTCTTCTTTCAGGGCAATCGCCACGCCACCATCACCGCCAGCTACACGCTCCAGGGCCTCGTGATCGCGTGCGCCTTTCTCGTCTCCCTGCCCGCCGCGCGGGCCTCAGACCGCTTGGGCCGGCGCCCCTTCATCCTGGTCGGCGGCCTCCTCGGCGCCGCCGGCGTCCTGATGCTGGTCTTCAGCCACTTCGAGCTCTTGCCCGTCCAGGCGGTGGAGCCGCTGGCGGACGCCCTGAACGTCCCCGACCTCGCCGCCCAGGCCTCGCTGGTGGGAATCCTGATCGGGGTCGGTTACGGCTTGTTCTTCGCCGTCGATTGGGCTTTCATCCAGGACGTGATTCCGTCCGGTGAGGCAGGGCTGTTCATGGGCTTCAGCAACATCGCGACCGCGGGATCCGGGGTCATCGCCCGCTTTGTGGGAGGATTCCTCCTCGACCCGTTCAACGCCGGTCCACACCTGCTGGGCCTGCCGGGCGGCTACCCCGTCATCTTTTCGGTTTTCTGCGCCTGGTTGCTGATCGGTGCGTTGTTGATCCTCAAAGTGCCCGAAAGGAGAAAGCAGTGAACCTCGATGGATTGCAGCCGTGGGGCGGTCTGGCCGGAGGCTCGCCGGAATCCGCGGACGTCGTCATCACCGGCATCGCGTACGACGGATCCGCGGTTTACCGCAAAGGCGCGGCGCTTGCGCCTGGCCGGATGCGCAGCCTGTCGGCGGCGATGCCGCCGGTGACCGAGGACGGTCGCCTGCTGACCGGACTCCACGTCCACGACCTGGGGGATCTGGACGCGGGAGCCGACATCGAGGCCGGGTGGGCGCGAGTGGCGGCGGCCCTGGCTCAGATCCCGACGGCCGCGCTGCTCACCGTGCTTGGCGGGGACCACTGCACCGCCATCGCCACCCTCGCGGCGCAGGTGAAGCGCCACCCGGACCTCTCGGTGCTGTGGGTCGATGCGCATCCCGACCTGTGCGATTTCTCGCGCGGGGGCCGTTGGACCTGCGGTTGCGCTCTGCGTCGGGCCCTCGACGTTTCCGGGCTGGATCCGGCCCGCGTGGTGATCGCCGGCGGCCGGGACTACGACGCCGAGGAGCTCGAATTCATCGCCGCGCACGGCATGCTGCTGGTCCATGCAACTGAGCTGGCGGGCGATTGGGCGCGATCGGTGCAGCGCATCGCCGACCGCCTCGCCGGGACCACCCTGCACATCTCGCTCGACATCGACGTGCTGGACCCTGCGTTCGCCCCCGGGACCGAGATCCCATCTTCAGGCGGACTGACGACCAGGCAGGCGCTCGACCTGCTCAGGGCGGTCACGGACCGCTCGAGCCTGGTCGGCTTGGACGTCGTCGAGGTGTCGCCCCCGTTCGACAATGGGGACATCACCACGTTCGCTGCGCTCAAGCTCATCTTCGAGGCCTGGGGGATGTCCCGCGCCGCCGGGCGCGCCCAGCGCGCACAGCCTGCCCATGGAAAGCGCTGACGTAGTCATCGCCGGCGGCGGCATCATGGGCTGCGCGCTGGCCTATCAGCTGGCCAAGCGGCGCCTGGACGTGATCGTGCTCGAGCGCGAAACCCTTGGTTCGCAGTCCACCGGCAAATGCGCGGGCGGGGTGCGGCAGCAGTTCTCGATGGAGGCCAACGTCCGGCTGCAGCGCATGTCGGTGCGGATGCTGCAGGCGTTCGAGCAGGAGACCGGCCACCCGGCCGACTTTCGCCAGATCGGCTATCTGTTCGTGCTCACGCTGCCGCAGCAGGTCGAGGACTTCCGCCACAACATGGACATGTGGCATCGCGTCGGCCTCAACGAGGCGCGTTGGGTCGACGCCGCCGAGGCGGCGCGAATGGTGCCCGTGCTGAACGTCGACGATGTACTCGGCTGCACGTTCTGCCCGAGTGACGGAATCGCGAGCCCGGCCGACGTCACATCGGGTTACGCCGTTGCCGCGAGGCGCCACGGCGCCCGGCTGAAAGAGGGCGTGGAGGTCATCGGCGTCGATGTCGCCTCAGGCCGCGTCCAGGGAGTGCGTACGTCCAAGGGCGACATCGCGACCCGGCTCGTCGTCAACTGCGCCGGCGCCTGGTCGGCCTCGATCGGCCGCATGGCCGGCCTCGAGATCCCAGTGCTGCCCTTCCGCCGGCACATCGCGGTCACGGGCGCCTTCCCCGCCGTACCGCGCACGATGCCGATGACGGTCGACTTCCGGACCTCGCTTTACTTCCATCCCGAAGGCGATGGCGTCCTGATCGGCATGAGCGATCGGGAGGAGCCGCCGGGGTTTGTCACGGACGTCAACTGGGATTTCCTCGAGAAGATGTTCGAGCAGGCCGCGCGCCGGGCGCCGGCTCTCGCTGGAGCGGGAGTCAAGACCGCGTGGGCGGGCCTCTACGAGACGACGCCCGACCACCAGGCGATCCTGGGGCCGGTGCCGGAGCTGGAGGGGTTCTGGTGCGCGGCGGGGTTCAGCGGCCACGGTTTCATGCAGGCGCCGGCGGCGGCGCTGCTGCTCACCCAACTGCTGCTCGACCATCGATCCGAGATCGACATCGCGCCGTTCGCCTTCACGCGCTTCGCCAAGGGCTCCTTGGTCAAAGAGAAGAACGTCATCTAGATCGCAAGCGCTTCCCCATGGCGGCCGGAGTCCCCCGGCGCCGGGGGATCGGGAAGTCAGCCGCCAACCGGCCGGACTACCGCTTGAAGGCCAGCGCCAGGATCATCAGGCCGACGCCGCCCAGGAGCAGCACCCCGGAGCAGCCGATCTGGACCACCGTGTAGACCAGGCCGCCGGTGGACGCATACGTGGCGGCGATCTGGGCTCTCCGGCGGCGGGTGCGAAGGGCGGCGGCGATTCCGGCCACGCCCAGCAGCACGGCGAGCAGCCCGAGGCCGAAGCCGCCGGCGGCTTGTCCAACCATCAATGGGCTCTCAGTATGGCCTCAGCTAGCATTCTGACCCTATGGCCAGCATTCTCCTGCTCGGCTCGACCGGCTTTTTCGGACGTGGCGTCGGGCACAAGCTGATCGACGGCGGCCACCAGCTCCGGGTGCTGGTCCGCGACCCGCTGAAGGCGGCCGCGTTCAAGGTGCGGGGCGCCCAGGTGGTCGTCGGCGACGCCCTGAACCCCTCCGCGGTCATGGAGGCCGCCCAGGGCATGGAGCACATCATCAGCCTCGTCGCCGTGCGCCGGAACCGCCCGCAGTCCTACCTCGCGGTGAATGTCGACGGCCCCCGCATCCTGGGCGAGGCGGCGAAAGCGGCGGGGGTGAGGTCGGTCGTCTTCGTCAGCGCGATCGGTGCCCGGCTCGACCCGCACTACCGCTACCTCACCTCGCGCTGGATGGGCGAGCAGGAACTGGCCAAGACCGGCGTCGCGGGCACGATCCTCCGCTTCTCCTTCGTCCTGGCCGAAGAGGGCGGAGTGCTCAGCGTCTTCGAGCGCGCGGCCGGCTTCGGACCGGTCCTGATCATCCCCGGCACGGGTCAGGCGCGCTTTCAACCGATCCTGCGTGAGGACGCCGCGCGCTGCGTCGTCGAGGCGGTCTCCCGGCCGGAGCTGCTGGGCAAGATCATCGAGCTCGGCGGGCCTGAGGTCGTCACTTACGAGGCCATGCTGGACTGGTTCATCCAGGCGCGGGAGATCAAGAAGCCCAAGCTCAAGCTGCCGACCGCGCTGCTGCTGCCTGGCGCCATCGTCATGGAAACGCTGCTCACCGATCCGATCGCGACACCGGACGAGATCAACACCATCCAGCTGGACAACGTCGCCGACGGTCTCGACTCGGTCACCGCGCATTTCGGCTGGCGGCCCACCGCGCCCAGCTCTTGGGTGCCGGCGCACTGGAAGAAGCGGGCTCGCTGAGGGTTCGCGCGTTCTTCGGGCTGCGGTTGCCCGACGCACAGCGCGAGGCCCTGGACCGCTACCTCGCCACGTGCTCGGCGGCGGCGCCCGATTTTCGATGGACGCCGGCGGCCAACCTGCACCTGACCGTGCGCTTCATCGGCGGTGCCGATCGCGCATTGGTGGACGGCATCGCCGACCGGCTCGGGCAGACCGCGCTGGCTGGTTTCGAGGTCGAGCTTGGCGAGCTCGGCACGTTCAAGCGGGGTCGGTTGACGCGGGTGGTCTGGCTTGGGCTGCGCGCCGGCGCGGCCGCGGCGCAGACGCTGGCGGCGCAGGTCGAGGACGAGTGCTCCAGGGCGGGGCTGGCTCCCGAACAGCGACCGTTTCAACCGCACCTGACACTGGCTCGCGCCCGGCGTCGGGACGGCGCGGTGCTGCCCGCCGTGGCGGCGGCGCCTGAGCTCGAGCCCTGGCGCGCGGAGGAGCTGATCCTGTACGCGAGCCACCTGAGCCGATCCGGGGCGGTCTACGAGCCGCTGCGCCTGCTGCGGCTAGGTTGAGAGGGCTCCCGCTTCGGCGCATTCCAGGTCTTGCTCGGGACGGGCACCGCTGACTCCGATCGCCCCCACGACCTTGCCCTCGCGCTGGATCGTCACGGATCCCGGTCCTGGGATCAAAGGCGTTCGGACCAGGCGGTCGACCGCGTGGAAAAATCCCGGGCGGTCCTGAGCGGTCTGCGCCAGCCAGCCGCCATCGCGCTGGAACATCGCCGCGCCGACAGCCTTCGCCTCCGCGATCTGCGGTGACAGCGGCACCGCGCCGTCCATCCGGCCCAGGGCGACGAGAAACCCGCCTTCGTCAACGACCACCGCCGTCACCTTGACGCCGAGGGCGGCCGCCTTCGCATGCGCTCTTTCGATGGCCTCTTGCGCGTCGTCGAAACTCAGAGGCATGGCTTGGGCTAAGTCTCGCATGGACCGCGGTGACGGCGTCGCCGCCTCGCTGGAACCGGCTACGAATTACGGGTTGGCGGCGAACTGACTTTCGGGCTTGCGCATCGCCGTGGCCGACCTTAGTGTTGACCACGGCCCCGAGGGACACGTTCAAGGGGGCAGGAACAGGCCGCAAGGCCGGTACCCGCTCTCAAGAGGCGATCCGTCGGGGTCATTGCTTTTTCAGCCGCCCCGCAAGCTGATCGCGCCGCCCGGCGTTAGGCTGAGCGCGATGACGGTCGCACAGCGTTCACCCAGGCGCCATCAGGCCGCGACCACGACGGCGGTCGAGGTTTCGATCGTCATGCCCTGCCTCAACGAGGCCGAGACGCTTGCCGCCTGCATCCACAAGGCGCAGCGGGCGATCGAGAAAGACGGGCTCGCGGCGGAGATCATCGTCGCCGACAACGGCAGCACCGATGGATCGCAGGTCGTCGCGAGGGAGCTTGGGGTTCGCGTGGTCGACGTCGCCGGGAAGGGCTATGGCAGCGCGCTGATCGGCGGCATCGACGCTGCTCGAGGCCGGTTGGTCATCATGGGCGACGCCGACGACAGCTACGACTTCACGGCCATCGGGCCGCTGATCGACAAGCTGCGCGAAGGGTTTGACCTGGTGGTCGGCAATCGCTTCCTGGGCGGTATCGAGCCGGGCGCCATGCCCTGGTCGCATCGCTGGGTCGGCAATCCGGTGCTCACCCTGATCAGCCGGCTGTTCTTCCACGCGCCGGTCGGCGACACGCACTGCGGTCTCCGGGGATTTCGCCTGGACGCTTACGAGAAGATGCGGCTGCGGGCGACCGGGATGGAGTTCGCCAGCGAGATGGTGATCAAAGCTTCGCTGAAGGGCATGCGGATCGCCGAGGTGCCGGTGACGCTGCGGCCCGACGGCCGCTCGCGCCCGCCGCATCTGCGCACCTGGCGCGATGGCTGGCGGCATCTGCGCTTCATGCTTCTGTTCAGCCCGCGGTGGCTGTTCCTCTATCCGGGCCTTGCGCTCTTCGCCATCGGTATCGGCCTGTCAGCGCTCCTGGTCGCGGGTCCGCTGCGAGTCGGCAGTGTGCGGCTCGACATCCACACGTTGCTCGTGGCCGGCTTTTTCGCCCTGCTCGGCTATCAGCTGGTGCTCTTCGCCGTCTTCACCAAGATCTTTGCCATCCGGGCCGGCTTCCACCCGCCCTACCCGCCGCTGCAGAGCGTGTCTCGCTACGTGACGCTCGAGGTCGGGCTCGGCGCCGGCGCGCTGATGGCGATCGTCGGCCTGGTCGCGCTCGTCGTGGCGGTCGCGAGCTGGGGCGCGGTCGGCTTCGGCAGCCTCAACCCGTCGCTGACGATGCGAGAGGTGATCCCCGCTCTGGTCCTACTGGCGCTGGGGACTCAAACCGTCTTCGCCAGCTTCCTGATCAGTATTCTCTCGATCGATCGCGACTAATAGACCGGCGACTCCGCCGTCACCGCCTCCAGCCACTTGCGGCAGGAGGTCAAGAAGCGCGCCGCCATCAGGCCGTCGAGCACGCGATGGTCGAAGGAGAAGCAGAGGTACATCATCGGCTTGATGCCGATCATCCCGTTGACCGCGACCGGACGCTCGACGATCGCCTCCATCGTCAGGATCCCCGCCTGGCCCGGGTTGATCACCGAGTAGCTGAACAGGGTCCCGAAGGTCCCGGAGTTGTTCACCGTGAACGTCCCGCCGGTGAGGTCGTCCGCCTTCAGCTGCTTGTTGCGGGCACGGGTGGCAAGGTCGTTGACCGCGCGGGCCAGGCCGGCGATCGACAGGCCGTCGGCGCGGCGGACGACCGGGACGACCAGCGTGCCCTCCAGGCCGACCGAGACGCCAAGGTTGATGTCGCGATGGACGATGAGCTCCGTCTCGTTGAAGGTCGCGTTCACGTCCGGATGCTCGCGGAGGGCTGAGACCGCGGCCGCCATCACGTACGGCAGGTAGGTCAGCGAGAACCCTTCCTGCTTCTGGAACGCCGATTTGTTGGCGGCCCGGTTCGCGACCACGCCCGACATGTCAGCCTCCTGGGTCTGCCAGGCGTGGGGGATGGTGGTCTTGGAACGGGTCATGTTCTCGGCGATCAGCCGGCGGACGCGGGTGAGCTGCACCACCTGGTCGCCCTCGCCCGGCGCGAACCTGGGCGCGGGGGCGGGAGCCGCGGGGGCGGCTTTGGCCGCGGCCGAAAACTCCCGCACGTCCTTCTTGGTCACACGCCCGCCGATGCCGGTCCCGGTCACCCTGGAGAGCTCGATCTTCAGCTCCGAGGCCAGCAGCAGCACCGCCGGCGAGTAGCGGTGCTCGCCGGTCTCGAGCTCCGCCGGTGGTGATGCGGGCGCGGCCGGCGCCGCGACGGCGGGCGGCGGCGGCGGCGCCGGTGGCTTGGGGGCGGCGGCCGTCACCTGGGCGGGCGCGGGCGCCTGGGCGGCCTCACCGTCGGCTCCGACCTCCACCACCGCGATCTCGGCCCCGGCCTGGACCGTCTCGCCCTCTTGGGCCAGGATCTCGCGCAGGATGCCGGTCACCGGTGCGGGCACCTCGGCGTTGACCTTGTCGGTGTCGACCTCGAGCATCGGCTCGAACTCGACCACCCTTTCCCCTGGCTTGACGAGCCACTTGGAGATGGTCCCCTCGTGGACTGACTCGCCGAGCTGGGGCATGACGACTCTTTGGGTGGCCATCTAGAACGCCGCCAGCTCTCTCAGCGCCTGGGTGATCTTCTCCGGGTTCGGCATGAAGAACTCCTCCATGGGCGCGGCGTAGGGCATGGACGGCACGTCAAGGCCGCCGAACCGCTTGACTGGGGCATCGAGCCAGCCCCAGGCCTGATCCGCGATGAGCGCCGCGATCTCAGACCCGATCGAGACGCTGAAGTTGTCCTCGTACAGGACCAGGCACTTGCCTGTCTTGCGTGCGGAGGCGATGATCGCGTCCTTGTCCAGCGGATAGACCGTCCGCAGGTCGACGATCTCGACGCTGACGCCGTCGGCCTCGAGGTTCTTGGCCGCCTCGAGCGCGTAGTGGACCATCAGTCCATAGCAGAAGACCGAGATGTCGCTTCCCTCTCGCACGGTACGGGCGACCTGCAGCGGGATGAGGTACTCGCCCTTCGGCACCGCCTCTTTGAACATGCGGTAGAGCCGCTTGTGCTCGAAGAAGAGGACGGGATCGGGGTCGCGCATCGCCGCCAGCAGCAGGCCCTTGGCCTCGTAAGGGCTGGACGGGATCACGATCTTCAGCCCGGGGGTGGCAAAGCGCGCCTCGATCGACTGGGAGTGGTAGAGCGCGCCATGCGCGTGGCCGCCCATCGGCGCCCGCACGACCATCGGCACGCTCCAATCGCCGTTGCTGCGATATCGAAACTTGGCGATCTCGTTGGTGATCTGGTTGAACGCCATGTGCGTGAAGTCGGTGAACTGCATCTCGGCCACCGGCCTCTTGCCGGCGATGGCCAGGCCGAGCGCGACACCCGCGATCGATGACTCGGCCAGCGGCGTGTCGATGACGCGTGCCTCGCCGAAGCGCTTCCGCAGACCGTCGGTGACCAGGAACACGCCGCCCTTCTGGCCGACGTCCTCGCCGAGGACCATGACACGGTCGTCGCGCTCCATCTCCTCGGTCAGCGCCGAGCGCAGAGCCGCGACCATGTTCATGTCCTCGGTCTCGATTCCGGCCGCGGGTTCGATCGCCTCGGGCACGTCGAGCCCGTAGACGTGCGTCAGAGCGTCCTCGGGGGCCGGGTCCGGCGACTGCATGCCGTCGCGGGTCGCCTTGGCGACCTCTTCCTTGACCCGCTCTTCGTACTCGCCGATCTCCTTGGCGGTCAGCACGCCCTCTTCGAGCAGCCGCTTCTTGAACTGCTCCAGGCAGTCGTTCTGCGCGAGCTGGTCGATCTCCTCCTGCGTGCGGTAGCGCCGCTGATCGTCCTCCGACGAGTGCGCGCCCAGGCGGTCGACCAGGCATTCGATGAGCGTCGGGCCGTGGCCGGCGCGGGCCCGGGCGACGGCTTCCGAGGCGACGACGTAGCACGTGACCGGGTCGCGGCCGTCAACCGTGACACCGGGAAATCCGTAGCCGGCGGCGCGCTGCGCCACGTGGTCGAGCGCGTACTCCTTGCGGAACGGGGTCGAGATCGCGAAGCCGTTGTTCTGGCAGACGAAGATCTCAGGCAGCTTGTAGACGGCGGCGAAGTTGAAGGCCTCGTGGGTGTCGCCCTCGGAGCCGGAGCCCTCGCCGTAGCAGGTCATGACGACCTTGTCGGTGCCGTCCATCTTGAGCGCGTAGGCGGCACCGGCCGCATGCACCATCTGCGTCGCCACCGGCGAACCGCCGGAGATGATGTTGAGCCGGGTGTCGGAGAAGTGCCCGGGTGTCTGCTTACCGCCGGACGCCGGGTCGGAGGCTTTGGCCAGCACCGACAGCATCAGGTCGAGCGCTGTCATGCCCATGCGCATGTTGAGCACGACGTCGCGGTAGTAAGGAGAGATCCAGTCGTACTTGGGCTTCAGCGGCCAGCCGACACCGATCTGCGCCGCCTCATGACCCGCGCACGAGATGATGAACGGCGCCCGTCCCTGGCGGTTCAGAACCTGGAAGCGGTAGTCGACCTGCCGGCCCAGCAGGATGTAGTTGAACCATTCCTTGAGGGTCTTCTCGTCGAGGTCCGTGTCACGCCATGCCACCGGCTCCTGGAAGCGCCACTCAGGCTTGAACGTCGAGCCCTTCGTCTTCACCGCCTGGGCCACCTGATGTCCCGCGTGGGCGCTGCGCAGGGGCGCCCCTGGCGTTTCGGTCGAACTCTCGGGCCGGGACACTAGATGTGGATGGCGTGGCCGTCCACGGCCAGCGCTGCCTCCATCACGGCCTCGCTCAGGGTCGGGTGGGGGTGGATGTTGCGGCCGAGCTCCCAGGCGTCGCCCTGAAACAGCTGAGTCAGGGCCGGCTCGGCGATGAGCTCCGTCGCGCTGGGCCCGACGATGTGCGCGCCGAGCATCTGGCCGGTCTTGGAGTCGGCGACCAGCTTGACGAAGCCGGCCGTCTCGCCGTGGATGATCGCCCGGCCGAGCGCCGAGAACGGGAAGCGGCCGATCTTCACCTCGTGCCCTTTCTGGGTTGCCTGCTTTTCGGTCAAGCCCACCGACGCGATCTGGGGGTGCGAGTAGGTGCAGCGGGTGACGAGCTCCTGCTCCATCGGGGCGACCCGCCGGCCGGCGATGTCTTCGACCGCCGTCATCCCCTCATGCGCCGCCGCGTGGGCGAGGAGGTAGCCGCCGACGACGTCGCCGATGGCGTGGATCCCCTCCGCCGAAGTGCGCATCCACTCGTCGACTTTGATGAACCCGTTGGGGTGGGTCGTCACGCCGGCCTGCTCGAGGCCGATCTCCTTCGACCTCGGCGCCCGGCCGACAGCCACCAGGAGCTGACGCGCCCACACCTCTCCCTGGTCGGTGTCGACGCTGACGCCGTCGCGCGCCTTCTTGGCGCCCTTGACCTTGACGCCGAGACGGCAGTCGATGCCCGCCTTCTTGAACGCCGCCAGCATCTCCTTGGAGATCTCCTCGTCCTCGAGCGGCACCAGGCGGTCGAGGGCCTCCAGCAGCGTGACCTTCACCCCCAGCTGGTTGTACAGCGTCGCGAACTCGACCCCGACCGCGCCCGCCCCGATGATGCAGATGGACTCGGGCACCCTGGCCGCGAGCGTCGCGTGGTCGGACGAGATGATGCAGTCGCCGTCGAATTCGATCCCGGGCAGGGACTTGACGTCCGACCCGGTCGCGACGATGAGGCTCCTGGCCTTGAGCTGCTTGCCTCCGACCTCGATCGTGTTGCGGTCGCGCACGCGGCCGCGACCTTCGACCACCTCGATCTTGTTCTTCTTCATCAGGTACTGGACGCCCTTGTGCAGCTGGCTGACGATCGCGTCACGCCGGGTGGCGATGCGGGCATAGTCGAACCGCACCTTTTCGGCTTCGATCCCAAACTCCTGGCCTCGCGCCGCAACGCGGTGATAGAGCTCCGATGACTCGAGCAGGGCCTTGGTCGGGATGCACCCAACGTGCAGGCAGGTGCCTCCGAGCTTGTTCGCTTCGACCAGTGCGACCTTCAAGCCAAGCTGGGAGGCTCGGATCGCGGCGGGGTATCCACCCATCCCTCCTCCGAGGATCAGCACGTCGAAATCAGCAGCGGGCACTTCGAATAAGTCTAGAAGCCGCCGCGAATCGACTTCAGCATCCGAGCTTGTGGAGGTTCTTTCGCGCCCGCTCGAAGTCGGCCTGATCCGAGATCGGAAGCGAGGCGCTCGGGTCGCCATAGCGATCGATCGCGCGGTAGTAAAGCGAGGGGTTGGTGACCTGAGGCATCACCAGCAGGTCGACGGCGCCGGACGGGTTGAGGCACGGGTCGGTGCGCTCGGCGGACAGGGCCTGCAGGTCGGCAACCTCGCGCTGCATCTGCTCCGTCTTGGCCGCTGAGTACGCGAACAGAAGGACGCCGCTGTTGAAACCGGCGAGGAACAGGCACGCGACGAGGGCGGGACGCCAGGTGCCGCGCCAGGGCAAATGACCCGCGGCATCGGCCAGCAGGATCAGCCAGAACACCGCGCCGACGTAGACGTAGCGGCCGGCGGCTGACTGCTGGTATCCGAGCTGAGCCCGGCTCAGGCTGGTGACGAGGTACAGCGCCACCAGGGCCGCCAGGACGCTCCACGCGTACGGATCCGTGCCGTGCCGCCACCAGGTCCAACCCACCGTTCCGGCGGCCGCGACCAGCACTGCCGGGCCCCAGGACCCGCCCTCTCCGACCAGGCCCGCCGCACTCGCGCCAAGGCCCCAGAGCGTGTACAGGGGGGCCAGGACGACATTGCCTGCCGTCGGTGGTGGATTGGGCAGCGCTCCGCTTCGTCCCAACGCGACATACCAGAGGCCGACCGCGAATCCCAGCGGCAGGAAGCAGAGCAGGCGGCGGCGGCGGCTCGGGTTCGCGGCGAGCTGAACGACCGCGGCCACGGCGAAGAACAGACCGATGCCGGAAAACATCAGCGATGCGCCCACGAGGACGGTGGCGGGGAGCATGCGCGGCTCGTGGCGCGAGCCGTTCAGCGCCAGCAGCGCCCCGAGGCCACAGGCGACGGAGCCCACCCACGCCATCTGAAAGGCCCAGAGCAGGTCTTCCCAGCCGGCGCCGAGGACCAGGAGCACGGCGGCGCAGGCGATGCCGGCAAGGTCGCCCGACCGCCGGCGCACGAGCTCGAACAGCAGGACCGCGCTGGTGCCGTGAAGGGCGACCAGCACGGCCATGTAGGGCAGGTAGCTGCGAAGCCCAACCGTCGCCAAGAGGGCGGAGTAGACGGCGCGATGGAGCATCGCCGGATGCTCGTTGTGTGGCTGCAGGTAGCTGACCCACTGCCAGTCCGGCGCGTGGAGGATGAAGTCCCACTCGTCGAAGTAGAAGGTGAAACCTCGCGCGAGCCACAGGATCGCCGCGCCGGCCGCCAGCGCACCGGCGACGACCAGAAGCCGGGCGTGCGGAACCCGGACTTCGGATGCGGTCATCCGGTCAGGCCGGCGCCAGCGCGCGAGTCCGGGCCTGGGGGCGCCGCGGCACCGCCAGGCATGCCAACCAGACTGCCAGGCCGATGAGGACCGGCAGCGGGCGCAGGGGCCAGGCCAGCTCGCCGCCCACGACCACGACCAGCAGCCACCAGCGCTGCCAGCGCGGCGGGTCGCCGCGCCAGAAGAGCCAGGCCGCGGCTACTAGCATCGTGTAATCCTGGAGGTGCCAGTACGTCGCGCTCGATGCGCTGGCGACCAGGCCCAGGGCGAACAGGCGCGCCAGGCCGGCGCCGCGGTTCATGTACGCGCCGGCGAGGCCGGCCAGGATCACCGCGGCCTGCGCCGCGTAGCTGAGCGCGCCCGGCCCGACGAAGTACGCCAGGGTGAAGTAGCGATTGTTCGCGACCAGCTGGGCGTCGCCGAGCAGGCTTCGATAATCGGCCGCTCCCTGCCCGCCGACGGCGATCAGCGAGGCCGCCGCGAGCACGCCCGCGGTCAGCGCCCAGGCGGCGGCGAGCCTCCAGTGGCCGGCCGCCAGCAGCACGGCTGGCAGGACGAGGGTCAGCTGGGGCTTGATCGTGGCGAGGCCCAGCACCAGGCCCGCGAGCAGGGGGCGGCCGGCTTCAGCCAGCTTCCAGCTTGCGATCGCGACCAGCAGGACGAGCAGCACGGGCTGGCCCAGGCTGAGGCCGTACTGCAGCGGGTACCATGCCAGCGCGCCGATCAGCCAGAGCCAGCGCCGCGGTCCGGCGCCTGGCGCCGCGAGCCACCAGGCGGCGGCGAGGGCGGCCAGCGAGGCCGCCGTCCACACGTAGAAGGCCGCGGCGCCGCCGAGGAGGCTGAGCGGGAGGGCGAGCCAGACGAGCGGCGGGGGAGACAGGAAACGCTCGCCGCTGCCGAACAGGGCGCCCGGCCGGAGTTGCTCGAACGCCTGGCGCTGTAGGTCGAGCGAGTAGATGTGCGTCCAGCCGTGGTCGAGGCCGATGCGGATGCCGACCAGGACGAGGGTGAGGTCGCTGTCTAGGGCGTCATGCCGGATGGGCTGAAAGACGAACCATGCGGTGATCGCGCCGGCGAGCACTCCGAACCACGCGAGGGCGGCGGCGCCCAGGTTGCGGCGTGCGCGGGCGTCGAGCGCGAGCCGCCCCACGGTTGAGAGGCGACTACCCCCGCTCGGCGAGCGGTACCGGTTTTCGGGGTTCGGGTCCGATGTACTCCGACTGGGGCCGGATCAAGCGGTTGTGGGCGCTCTGCTCGAGGACGTGTGCGGTCCAGCCCGCCACGCGCGACACGGCAAAGGTGGGGGGGAAGTACTCCTTGGGCAGTCCGATGGCCTGCAGCACGCCGGCCGAGTAGAACTCGACGTTGGTCGCTTGAGGACGCTCGGGGTGCTCCTCGTGCAGGATGGCCAGGGCGGTCTCCTCGACTTTGGAGGCCAGCTCGTAGAACTTGGGGTTCAGTCGAGCGCACATCGCCTTGAGGATCTTCGCGCGCGGGTCGTACGTGCGGTAGACGCGGTGGCCGAAACCCATGAAACGGATCTTTCGCTTGCGTGCTTCGCGCATCCAGTGCTCGGCGTTGTCCGCCGTCCCGATCTGCTCGAGCTGGTCCATCACCGCCGACGGCGCTCCGCCGTGGGCCGGGCCCTTGAGCGCGCCGATCGCGCCGACGAGGCAGGACGCGATGTCGGAGTCGGTGGAGGCGATGACGCGAGCCGTGAAGGTCGACGCGTTCATGCCGTGGTCGGCGAGCAGCACCAGGTAGGTGTTGAGGGCGCGCACGAGCTCAGGGCTCGACTCCTTGCCGTGCAGCATGTAGAGGTAGTTGGCGGCATGGCCCAGGTCGGCCCGCGGCTTGATTGGTTCCAGGCCCTGCTGGCGGCGGTGGAAGGCGGCCAGGATGGTCGGGAACGAAGCGGTCGCGTGAATCGCCAGCGGAATCGTCGGCTTTTCGAGCTTGTGCTCGATGCCCTGCACCGAGACGACGCAGCGCAGCACGTCCATCGGATCGGTGTCCGCGGGCAGCGCGTTCAGGGTCGCCGTCGACGCCGGGGTCAGCGTTCGCGAGGCGGCCAACTCCAGCGTGAGCGCGTCCAGTTCCGCCCGGGTCGGCAGGCGGCCGTACCACAGCAGATGGGCGACCTCCCCAAAAGCCATGTCCTCGGCGAGGTCGGCGATGACGTAACCGCGATAGACGAGCCGGCCGTTGACGCCGTCGACCATGGAGATGGCGGTCTGGGCGGCGACGATCCCCTCGAGGCCTGGGACGTACGCGCCGGTCATCGCTGGGCGATCGCCGGCGGCTTCCGGCCGGCTTCAGGCCCAACCCACCTTGAGGCGGGCCGGATGATGCGCAGGTCGGCAAGCGATTCCAGCACGTGCGCCGTCCAACCGGTGACGCGTGAGGTGGCGAAGAGGCAGGTGAACATCTCCTTGGGGATGCCCGCGCCGGTCAGCACCACCGATGCCCAGAAGTCGACGTTGGTCGCATTGGGCCGCTCGGGGTGCGCCTCGTGGAGGATCTGGAGAGCCAGCTCCTCCGTGCGCGCCGCGGTCCGATACAGGTCCGGCGCCGCGGTCTTGGCCAGCTCGCGAAGGATCGTGGCGCGGGGATCGTAGGTTCGGTACACGCGGTGGCCGAAGCCCGCGAACCGCTCGTGATGGGCGTGGGCTTCCTCGAGCCACCTGGCGGCATTCTCGGCCGACCCGATCTTGTCGAGCATGGTGCGGGCGGCAAACGTGGCGCCGCCGTGGGCCGGCCCTTTCAGGGCGCCGATCGCGCCCACAACGCTGGAGGTCAGGTCACTGCCCGTGGACGCGACCACGCGGGCGGCGAAGGTCGATGCGTTCAGCCCGTGGTCGGCGAGAAGGACCAGGTAGGACTCGATCCAGCGCACCCGGTCCGCGGCGGGCTCTTCGCCCTCCATCATCCACAGGAGGTTCGCCGCGTGCGGGAGGTCGTCGCGCGGCTCGATGACGTCCTTGCTCTGGCGGCGGCGGTATGCAGCCGCGACGATCGTGGGGAAGGCCGCGGTCAAAGCGACGGCCTCGTCCAGCGTTGGCTTGGTCAGGGTCTTGGCCGCACCCTGGGCCGAGACGATCGTCCTCAGCGTGTCCATGGGGTTGGTCGCCGGGTCCATCGCCATCAGCGCACCGCGCGCGCCATCGTTGAGCCGCCGGGCCGACGCCATCTGCCGGCACAGGGCCTCGAGCTCGCTTCTGCTCGGCAGGTCGCCGTGCCACAGCAGGTACGCGACCTCCTCGTAGCCGGCGACAGGGGCGAGATCCTCTATCAGGTACCCGCCGCGATAGATAAGCCTGCCGTTGGCTCCGTCGACTTCACTGATCGCCGTTTCGGCGGCAACCACACCTTCCAGCCCTGGGCTGAATTCCGCCACGACACGTAAGTTTACGTAGACCTGATGAACGACCGTTTCCAAGCGCTGCGCGACGGTTGGAGTTCAGTCGATGATCAGCCGAGAAACCGCGGCTTGCGCAACCTCGGCGGTGGACCGTCTCCGACGGCACCGTGAGGCCGGCGGCGGGCGGCTAGACCAGCCCCAACTCCCAGCGCGCCTCTTCGCTCATGCGCTCCGGCGTCCACATCGGCTCGTAAACGATGTCGACGCCGGCGTCATCGACGCCGGGGAGCGTGAGCAGGTGATCGCGCACGTCCGCCACGACCTCGGCCGCCATCGGGCACCCGAGCGCGGTCAGCGTCATCTTGATGTCGACCCGAGCGGGCTTGATCGCGATGTCGTAGATCAGGCCCAGGTCGACGATGTTGACCGGGATCTCGGGGTCGAAGCACTGGCGCAGGACCTCGATCACGTCCTCGGGGTTGACCGTCGAATCCGGCGCCACCGCGGTGGTCGGAGAAAAGTCGCTCATGGCGTCTCCAGCGGCAGGCCCGCCTCGCGCCAAGCGTTGGTGCCGCCGCGGAAGCTGACGACGTCGTTCACCCCCAGCGCCACCGCCATTTCGGCCGCGACGGCGGATCGCTCCCCGACGGCGCAGACGAAGATCGTCTGGTCGCGGAACTTCTGCCCGGTGGGGTTGGCCAGGATCGAGCTCAGCACGACGTGGCGCGCCCCGGGGAGATGGCCCTTCTTCCATTCCCAATCCTCGCGTACGTCGACGACCTCATAGCCGTCATCGATCAGCTTGCGAATGTCGTCCAGCTTCAAGTCGCGAAACGGCGTCACCTGGTTGCTCATCGGTCACTCCTCATTTTCATCGTCCGCCAGCCCGTAGGCACCAACCTTCAATACCTTCAGCGACAGGAGCGCGCACTTGATGCGCGCGGGCGAGATCTGAATCCCCAGCTCCTCGAGCACGTCCGCTTTGCCGATCTTCTTCGCCTCATCGAGGGAAAGGCCCTTCAGCCGCTCGGTGAGCAGGGACGCCGACGCCTGCGAGATGGCGCAGCCCCGGCCGTGGAAGCGGACGTCCTCGATCACGCCGTCATGGACCTGGAAGTCCATGCCGATCACGTCTCCGCAAAGCGGGTTGTCCTCTTCGTGGCTGATGTCGGGATGCTCGAGGCGTCCGAAGTTCCGAGGGTTCTTGTAGTGGTCGAGGATGTACTCGCGGTAAAACTGGTCGTCAGCCGCCGTACTCATGCGCTCTCCCCTCCAGGGAGGAGTTGGGGTGGGGGGCTGAAGGCTGGGTCAAGTCTCACGCGAATATTCTCTGCGCCTCTTTGATGGCACCTACCAGCCGGTCGACCTCAGCCTTCTGCGTGTACACGTAAAACGAGGCGCGGGCGGTCGCCGCGAGGCCCAGACGGGTCATCAGCGGCATCGCGCAGTGATGGCCGGCTCGCAAGCAGACCTGGTCGCGGTCGGCGATGGTCGCGAGGTCATGCGGATGGACGCCGGCCAGCGTGAACGAGATGACGCCCGCGCGGCGCGAGGGCGGCGGGCCGTAGAGCGTGAGGCCTTCGATGTCGCTGAGCGCCTCGTAGGCGTACTCGGTGATCTCGCGCTCGTGCGCCCGGACCGCTTCCATCCCCAGGCCGCTGATGTAGTCGATGGCCGCCCCCAGGCCGATGACCTCGGCGATGGCCTGCGTCCCGGCTTCGAACTTCCAGGGCAGCTCGTGGTACGTGGTGCCCTCGATGCGCACGGCTTTGATCATGTCTCCGCCCGACATGAAGGGGTCCATCGATTCGAGCAGCTCCCGGCGGCCGTAGAGGATGCCGGCGCCCGTCGGCCCCAGCAGCTTGTGGCCGCTGAAGGCATAGAAGTCGCAACCCAGCGCCCGGACGTCGACGCCCTGGTGGGGCGCGCCCTGGGCTCCGTCCACGAGCACGGTTGCGCCGGCCGCCTTCGCCGCCGCCACCATCTCCTGGGCCGGGTTGATGGTGCCGAGGGCGTTGCTGACCTGTCCGAACGCGACCAGCTTCGGTGCCCGCTCGAGCAGCTTGTGAAACGCCTCGAGCCGCAGCTCGCCCCGCTCGTCGACGTCGACGTACTCGATGTGCGCGCCCTTGTCCGCGGCGAGGATCTGCCACGGCACGATGTTGGAGTGGTGGTCGAGGATGGTCAGCACGATCAGGTCGCCTGCGCCGATGTGCTTGCGGCCCCATGAGTAGGCGACGAGATTGATGGCCTCGGTGGTGCCCCGCGTGTAGATGATCTCCTTGGTCGAGGCGGCGTTGATGAAGTCACGGACCTTTTGGCGCGTGGCCTCGTAGCGCGCGGTCGCCTCCTCGGCGATGGCGTAGGCCGAGCGGTGGATGTTCGAGTTGAAGTGCTCGAAGTAATCCATCATCGCGCCGGTCACCTGGCGCGGCCGCTGCGAGGTGTTCGCCGAGTCCAGGTACGCGATCCCGCTCTCGAAGATCGGGAAATCCTTCCTGATCGCCGCGACGTCGAGCCGCGAAGGCTTCACCTGGTCGGCCTGCGCGCGCCTGGCGGTGGCCATCGTCAGTCCGGTACCTCGACGAAAACATCGCCGTTCTCGACCGTCACCGGGAAGGTCCTCGCCGGGATCACGGCCGGGAGCCCGGTCACCTTGCCGGTGGCCAGGTTGAAGCGCGAACCGTGCTGCGGGCACTCCACGTCCATCCCCCACAGCTCGCCGTCGCTGAGCGAGAACTCCTCGTGCGTGCAGATGTCGTCGAGGGCGTAGAAGTTGCCGTCCTCCGCGTGCGCCAGGCAGATCGGCGTGCGGCCGGCGTCAACTCTTTTGGTGGCCTCCTCGGGGACCTCGTCGACCGAAGCCACCCGAAACCTAGCCAAGGCGCGCCTCCAGCTCGGTCTCGATGAGCGTGCGAGCGTGCTCGAAGGGGATGCGGTCGAGCACATCGCCGAAGAATCCCTGCACGATCATCCGCTTGGCGGTCGCCTCCGGGATGCCGCGCGAACGCAGGTAGAAAAGATGCTGCGGGTCGACGGGCCCGACCGTGGCGCCATGCGTGCAGCGCACGTCGTTGTTGTCGATCTCGAGCATGGGGATCGACGTCGCCTTGGCGTGGTCGGAAAGCACGAGGTTGCGATTCGCCTGGTAAGAGTCAGATCGCGCGGCGCCCTTCTCGATGCGGATCAGGCCCGCGTACACGGTGCGCGCGTTGTCCTGCAGCGCGCCCTTGAACAGAAGGTCCGACCTGGTGTTGCCCACCTGGTGGTCCTGCAGCGTGTGGAAGTCGAAGAACTGGTCGCCGGAGGCGAAGTAGATCGCCTTGAGCTCCGCGTCGGCGCCCGTGCCTTGGAGCGAGGCCTCGACGCGAGTCTTGGAGAAGCGTGCGCCCAGCGTGACGTTGAACAGGCGCAGCGACGCATCCTTCGCCAGCCTCGCGCTCTGGTCGGCCAGGTGCCACGCGTTGCGTCCCCACTTCTGGAGGGCGACGTAGCCGACCTGCGAGCCCTCGCCCAGGAAAAGCTCGGCGGAGCCGCTCTTGTAGCCGGCCGCCTCGTCCGCGGGCGAGAGGTATTCGTCGAGGTAGTTGAATCGCGCGCCTCGCCCCGCGACGACGAGACTGTGCGGCAGGATCGCCGTGCCGCCTTCGGAGGAGAAGAACTGGCCGACGATCGGACGGTCGATGACAAGGCCGTCCGGCACATAGAGGAAGGCGCCGCCACTGAAGAAGGCGGCGTGGAGCGCCGCAAAGCGGTCACGGTCCGCCCGTGTCAGCGTGAACAGAAGCGGTTCGATCAGCTCGGGGTGCCTCTTGGCCGCGACGCTGAGCGGCTCGAAGATCACGCCCGCGCTGGCGAGCCCGGGGTCGAGGCGCACCGCCTCGTGCTGCGAGCCGCGCTGCGTCAGCGACCCGGCCACATCACGCAGCGGTTCCGCCGGGGCGGCTCCGTTCCGGTGTTCGAACTGCGAGAACGCGGAGGGGTCCAGGTGGCTGATGTCGGTGCGGCGCCACTCCTCGTCGGTCCTGCTCGGGGCGGGAAGGCGCTCGAACGTCTCGAGCGCGGTGCGACGACGGTCGCGCAGCCAGTCGGGTTCCTCGTGGATGGAGGCGATCTCCTCCACGGTTTTGGCATTGAAGGGCATGTTTAGCCTACCGAGCCCTCCATCTCGAGCTGGATGAGCCGGTTCAGCTCCACCGCGTACTCGAGCGGGAGCTCCTTGGTGAAGGGCTCGATGAAGCCGTTGACGATCATCGTCTCCGCCTCGCTGCGCGCGATGCCGCGGCTCATCAGATAGAAGAGCTGTTCGTCGGAGACCTTGCTCACGGTCGCCTCGTGGCCGAGGGTGACGTTGTCGGCGTCGACGTCGTTGTAAGGGTAGGTGTCGGAGCGCGACTCGTCATCGAGCAGCAAGGCATCGCACTTGACGAACGACTTGCAGTTGTTGGCGCCGGGATAGACCTTGATATGGCCGCGGTATGAGGCGCGGCCGCCGGCCTTGGAGATCGACTTCGAGGTGATGGTCGATGTCGTGTTGGGCGCGACGTGGACCATCTTGCCCCCCGCGTCCTGGTGCTGGCCCTTGCCGGCGAATGCCACCGAGAGCACGTCGCCTTTGGCGCCGGGTTCCATCAGGTAGACACTCGGGTACTTCATCGTGATCTGCGAGCCCAGGTTCCCGTCGACCCATTCCATGGTCGCGTCGGCGTAGGCCAGCGCGCGCTTGGTCACCAGGTTGAAGACGTTGGTCGACCAGTTCTGGATGGTCGTGTACCGGCACCGCGCGTTCTTCTTGACGATGATCTCGACCACCGCCGAGTGCAGTGAGTCGGTGGTGTAGATGGGGGCCGTGCAGCCCTCGATGTAATGGACGAAGGAGCCCTCGTCGCAGATGATCAGCGTCCGCTCGAACTGGCCCATGTTCTCCGCGTTGATGCGGAAGTAAGCCTGCAGCGGGATGTCCACGCGCACGCCCTTCGGCACGTAGATGAAGGAGCCGCCCGACCAGACCGCGCTGTTCAGCGCCGCGAACTTGTTGTCCGCCGGCGGGATGACGGTGCCGAAGTACTCCTTGAACAGCTCAGGATGGTCGCGCAGCGCGGAGTCGGTGTCGGTGAAGATGACGCCCTTCTTCGTCAGCTCTTCCTGCAGCGAGTGGTAGACGACCTCGGACTCGTACTGCGCGGAGACCCCGGCGAGGAACTTGCGCTCCGCCTCCGGCACTCCCAGGCGGTCGTACGTCGCCTTGATGTCAGGCGGCAGCTCTTCCCAGCTCGTCGACTGCTTCGCGGAGGCCTTGAGGTAGTAAAAGATGTTCTCGAAGTCGATCACCGAGAGATCCGCGCCCCACGTGGGCATCGGCTTCTTGCGGAAGATCTCCAGCGAGCGAAGCCGGAACTTCAGCATCCACTCCGGTTCCTTCTTCATCCACGAGATCTCGTTGACGATCTCCGGGTTCAGACCGCGCTTGGCCTTGAACACGTAGTCCTCGGGGACGAAGAAGCCGTACTTCTCCTTGTAATCGGTGCCGACGTCGAGCTTGGGTACTGTGGCCATCAGGCAACCTCCTGGGGCGGCGCTTCGGTGTCCCCCCACTCTGCGTATCCGGTCTTCTCCAGCCGGCTGGCGACCTCGGGGCCGCCGGACATGACGAACCTCCCATCGACCAGGACGTGGACGAAGTCGGGCTTGATGAATTCGAGGATGCGGGTGTAGTGGGTGATGATCAGGACGCCGAGCTCAGGGCCGCGCATGCGGTTCACGGCCTCGGCGACGAACTTGATCGAGTCGATGTCCAGCCCGGAGTCGGTCTCGTCGAGGATCGCGATCTGGGGCTTGAGCATCGCCATCTGCAGGATCTCCGCGCGCTTCTTCTCACCGCCGGAGAACCCGTCGTTGATGTAGCGCGGCAAAAACGAGTCGTCCATGTGCAGCACCTCGAGCTCGCTCTTCAACAGGGCGCGGAACTCCTTCGGCGAGATCTGCTTCGACTTGTCCTTGCCGTCGTAGCCGCGCTTGGCGTTGAGCGCGGTGCGCAGGAAGTTGGTCATCGAGATCCCAGGCACGACCACCGGGTACTGGAAGGCGAGGAACATGCCCAGTCGCGCGCGCTCATCGGGCTCGAGAGCGAGCACGTTCTGACCCATGAAGAGGACCTCCCCGCCGTCGACCGTGTAGCCGGGGTGGCCCATCAGGGTGTGGGAGAGGGTTGACTTGCCCGAGCCGTTGGGGCCCATGACCGCGTGCACCTCGCCCTTGGAAATGGCGAGCGTCACGCCTTTGAGGATCTCTTTGCCTTCGACGCTGGCCCGCAGGTCTTTGATCTCGAAATCAGCCAACTCTCTTCTTGCGCTCCTTTATCACTTCATATGTGCAGTCGCTGGCCGTCTCGGCCATCCATGTCGACCGGGTCACCGCCGTGCCCAGGAGCCGCTCGTACATCTGCAGCTCGTGCAGGCAGGGCAGCCCGGTGCGGGCGGCGACGTCCTGGATCGGGCAGTTGCAGTGGCGGATGGCGAGCCCACCCTCGGCACGCTCGACCACCTCGGCCATGTGACCGTGTTCGGTGGCGAGCCTGGCCAGCTCGCGGACGCGCGCTTCCAAGTCTAGCCCCGCCAATCGGGCGGCGTATTCGACCTCGAGGCGTGCGGCGCGCTGCTCGAAGAAACGCTTCAGCTGCGCTTTGGACAGGAATTCGACCAGCTGCCCGGCCAGCTCACGGTGGCCGTCCGGGAAGCGGTCGGCCGCGGCGGGGGTGAGCTGGTAGACGTTCTCCGGCCGGCCGGGCCGGTGGGACTCGGCCGTGGCGGCCGTGGTGAGCCCGGCGGTGGCCAGCGCTTCCAGGTGGCGCAGGGCGCCCTGCTTGGACACCTCGAGGTGGGCGGCGATCTCACCGAGGGTCGCGTGCCCACGGCTCTTCAGGAAGGCGAGGATGGTCTCGCGCCGGGAGTCCACGAGCCGGATTCTACGGGTTTTTCAACTCCGAGGTTGAAATACTCCCTTATGGTTGCGGTCGTGGACCGGCTGCTCCTCCTCGCCGCTCGGGGGCTGCGCGCGTTCGGATTCGGGTTTTCGGCCGTTCTGATCGGGGTCCATCTGGAGCGGCGCGGCGTGTCGCCCGCGCTCATCGGGCTGACTCTCGGCGCGGGGCTCGCCGCGGCGTCACTTTCGGGTCTGGGCGCGGCCGCGCTGTCGGCCCGCCTTGGGCGCCGGCGCACGCTGGCGGTGGCCGGGGCGCTGATGGCCGCCACCGGGCTGGACCTCGCTTTGGCGACCCAGCCCTGGCTCCTCGCCGCGTCCGGGGTGACGGGCATGCTCGGGGCCGCCAGCATCGACCTGGGCCCGTTCGCCTCGGTCGAGCAGGCGGTGCTCGCGGAGGCGGTGCCCGCGCGGCAGCGCAACGTCGCCTTTGCCCGCTACTCCCTGAGCGGCGGTCTCTTCAATGCCACAGGAGGCTTGGCGGCGGCGCTCGCGACGGGTCCGGATCGCATGCGGGACTTCTTCTTCGTCTATGCCGGAATCGGCGTCGCGACCGCACTGCTGCCGCTGATGATGAGCGAGCGCGTGGCAGCCCCCGCCGCCGCGCCCGCCTTCGGCTCGTTCCGACCCCTGGCTGGGCTGGCCGCTCTCTTCGCGCTGGACGCGCTGGGCGGCGGGTTCGTGGCCAACGCGGTGATCGCGTACTGGCTGCACGTCCGGTTTGGCGCGAGCGCCGCGTCACTCGGGCCGGTGTTCGCGGCGATCGCGATCACGCAGGCCCTGTCGTACGAAGCGTCCGGACGCCTGGGAGACCGCTTCGGCCTGGTCAACACGATGGTCTTCACCCATCTTCCCAGCAACCTCCTCCTGCTGCTCGTCCCGCTCAGCCCCAGCCTGCCGTGGGCGGTCGCGGCCCTGCTCGCGCGCTTCGCGCTCTCCCAGATGGACGTGCCCGCGCGCCAGGCCTACGTCGTTTCGATCGTGCCGGCGGCGGAGCGTGCCGGGGCCGTGGCGATGACCGGGGCGGTGCGCGGGGTGGCGCAGTCGTTCGGTCCCACCCTGGCCGGGCTGGCGATCGGCGCCGCCGCGTTCGGAGTCCCCTTCTTCGCCGGCGGCGGCTTGAAGATCGCCTACGACCTCGCCCTGTTCGCCGGCTTTCGCCACCGCCGCGCCGAGCACGAGGCTCAACGGCGCGGGTGAGGACGAAAGTCCATCCATCGATTGAGTAAGGTCACATCTGTGGCTGACGACCTCAGCGCACTGGACGGGGCCGAGCTGGAGCGGCGTGTCGCCGCGGTTCGGGAGCGGATGCGACCGCTGGAGCGGGACCTGGCGGCCCTCCGGGGTCAGCGCGACCTGCTCTTGACCGAGTTCCGCCGGCGCGAGCGCACCGCCCATCGAAGCTCCAGGGCGGACCTCAAAGCGGCGATGAGAGACGGCCGGTTGCCCACCGTCGCGGAGCTGGTCGCCGGGACCGAGGTGGGATCCCTAGACGGCTACCTGTTCAACCTCAAGACCGGCGGCGAGGTGAGGTTGGGGTTCCCGGGAGCCCGCGCGCAGAGCCTGTCGTTCACCGACGGGGTCAACGTCGCCCAGGCCAAGGACCTGGCGGAAGCGGCGGACCTTTACGCCGCCGGCTGGGAGCTGGGAAGCCCCGGGCGCCCCGGGGTCAGAGTCCATTTCCCGGGCACCCGCCAGGAGCGGGTGGTCGGGCACGACGAAGTGTTCGCGCGGCCTCGTGAACAGGCCCAGGGCCGCGACTCCGCTCCGTGACGTAACGCGCCGGCCGGCGTAACCCGCACCGTCCTCGGGCCGTTGGTGGAGATGGGAAACCGTAGAATCTACGCGCCCCCAGACATGTCTCGAAACGTTCCTGAGAAGATCAAAACGAAGGGGGGCCATCGCCCCCGAGCGCGCATCCATGCCGCCTGGTCGCCGATCGGGCAGCGGACGCGTCGCACTGCTTTGGTGCGGGGCCTCGGCGTGGTGCTGGCCGTGCTGCTCCTGGTCGGCTTCGCCGCCGATGCCTACGCCCAGACCTTCTTCGACGGCCTGCCTTCGATCCAGGGCCTGGACAGCGCCGCCTTCGCCGGCGACACGATCGTCACCGACCGCAACGGCGCCCTGCTGGCCGATGTCGGCAACCACGGTGACCACCGGCTCGCGGTCAAGCTCAAGAGCGTCGCGCCGGTGATGATCCAAGCCACCGTGGCGATCGAGGACAGGGGCTTCTACACCAACCCCGGCTTCGACATCCAGGGCATCGTCCGCGCCGTTTTCGACAACCTCCGAGCGGGCCACATCGTCGGCGGCGGCAGCACCATCACGCAGCAGCTGGCCAAGCAGCAGTTCCTGACGCCCGACCAGACGGTCAGCCGGAAGATCAAGGAGCTGGCGCTGGCCTACGAGCTGAGCCAGGCCTACAGCAAGGACCAGATCATGGAGCTCTATCTGAACAAGAGCTTCTACGGCTCGCAGTCGTACGGCGTCGAGGCGGCGGCCGAAAGCTACTTTCACATACCGGCTTCCAAGCTCGACCTCGCGCAGGCCGCCGTGCTCGCGGGCTTGCCGCAGGCGCCGACCGAGTGGAACCCCGTCCTGCACCCGGAAGCGGCCAAGCTGCGCCAGACCGAAGTCCTCCACGCGATGGTCCGCTCCAACTACATCACGCAGGCGGACATGGACAAAGCGCTGGCCGAACAGCTCACCTACCAGGCGCCGGTCAACAGCTTCACGGCGCCGCACTTCGTCGACTACGTGCTGGCGGAGCTCCGCCAGCTCGGCTTCAAGCCCGGGGTCCAGCAGCTGAACGTGAAGACCACCCTGGACCTCCACATGCAGCAGATCGGCGAATCGGTCGTCAACTACAACCTGGCCTCGAAGCCCGGCCGCTCCTGCTACAACAGCGGCGCCCCGGACGGGTGGCCTTACCTGTCCGAAGCCGGAGCCGCGTGCTGGGACCCGAAGGGCCAGCTCTCGTCCGGCTTGATCGCGGAGGACCCGCAGACCGGGGAGATCCTGGTCATGGTCGGCTCGCCCAACTACAACTCACCCGGCGGCCAGATCAACTTCACCACGATCCCACGCAACATGGGTTCTTCGATGAAGCCGTACACCTACGGGGCGGTCGTCAACGCTCGTGCGGCGACGGTTGACACCCCGGTCTACGACGGCCCGAGCCCGCTGGTCTACAAGGACGCGTACAGCACGACCGATTTCTACAACTACGACCACAAGACGCACGGCGTGCTGCCGCTGAAGAAGGCGATGGGCAACTCGCTCAACATCGCCGCGGTCAAGGTCGAGCTCTCGATCGGAGTGCCGGCGGTGCTCGCGTACATGCGCAACCTCGGCGTCATGCCGCGCTTCGTCAACCCCGACGGCACCTACAACGCGAATGCGCCCGCCGACGAGTACGGGCCGTCTCTGACGCTCGGCGGCTACCCGATCACGCTGCTCGAGCACGTCGGCGGGATCGCCACCTACGCCGACATGGGCGTGTACCACTCACCCGAGGCCATCCTTTCGGTGACCGACTCGCGCGGCCAGGTCCTGTACCAGACGCACCCCGACCAGCGCGCGCGCCAGGCGCTGGATCCGGGGGTCGCCTTCATCATGGCCCAGATCATGGCCGACGACCAGAACCGCTGCATGATCTTCGGCTGCAACAGCGCCCTGCACTGGAGGGACCGCACGGTCGCCGCCAAGACGGGCACCACCGACAACTTCAAGGACGCGGTGACGGTGGCCTTCACGCCTTCCCTGGCCGCGGTCATCTGGGTGGGCGACATAGGCCCCAACCAGAACACGATGATCGCCGGCGCTGACGGGGTCTTCGTCGCCTCGCCGGGGATGCACAGTTTCATCTCGCGGGCGCTCGCCGGCGTGCCCGGCAACCAGTGGTACACGCCGCCGCCGGACGTCGTCGCCGGCGCCAACAACAGCTGGTTTTTGAGCGACACGAAGAACATCTCCAAGCTGCCCGGCGACAACCCGCCGAGCCCGACGCCGACGCCGATCAACATCGACGTCCCACCGGACCCTGGCACCGGCCCCGTGCTGGCGAGCCCGGCGCCGTGTCCGACTCCGCTCATCCTGCCGCCCTGCCCCTGACCGCGCACGGCTCGTCGCCGGCGCGGTCGTGGTCGCCGGCCAACGTAAAATCGCGCCCATGCCTTCCCCATCCGTAGACCGCCCTGCCGGCAGCAGGCCGCTCGCCGTGGTGACCGAGCAACTGCCGAAGAGCCAGGTCGGCCTGACCATCGAGGTCCCCACCGAAGTCGTCGACGCGCTCTATGAGCGGGTCCTCAACCGGCTTGTCTCGCGCGCCAAGATCGAAGGCTTCCGTCCCGGCCGCGCCCCGCGGGCGCTGGTCGAAGCGCGACTGGGCCCCGCCGCCGTCCGCGAAGAGGTGGTCGAGTCGATGGTGCCCGAGGTCATGCGGCAAGCCCTGGTGGAGGGCTCGATCGACCCGATCGACAATCCCGACGTCGAGGTGCTCGAGCTGGAGCGCGGCCGGCCCGCGCGTCTCAAGGCCACGATCAGCGTGATGCCCGAGGTGACCCTTGCCGATGCCACCAGCCTGAGGGCGGAGGCGACATCGATCGAGGTGACTGAGGAGATGTTCCAGCGCCGGCTCGAGGTCCTGCGTGAGCCCCTGGCCGAGATCACGCCTGTCGAGCGCGAGGCTCGGCTCGGCGACGTCGCCGTCATCGACGTCGAGGTCGAGGTGGACGGCGGGCTCGTCGAGTCGGAGTCGCAAAAAGCGATGGAGGCGGAGCTGAAAGAGGGCGTGCTGCTGCCAGAACTGCTCGCGGTCCTGCCGGGCGCGTTCGTCGACGAGACGCGTTCCGCGACGGTGAAATTTCCCGACGACTACAGCGAGCCGAAGCTGGCGGGCAAGGAGGCGACGATCCGCGTCACCGTCCGCGGGGTCAAGGAGAAGGTCCTGCCGGCCCTGGACGACGCCCTGGCCAAGACCCTGAGCAACAACACCCACGAGACCGCCGCGGCGTACCGGGACGCGGTGCGGGCCGAGCTCGAAGAGTCGGCGCAGGCGATGGCCAAGCTCGAGCGCGAGCAGAACCTGGTCAAGGCGCTGGTGGAGGCATCGTCGGTCGAAGTCCCCGAAACCCTGGTCGACCGGGAGCTGACCAGCCAGCTCGAATCGATGGAGCGCACCATGAACCGGCAGGGCCTCCGGCTCGACCGCTACCTCGAGTACACGGGCAAGACCCTGGACCAGTGGATGGCGGAGCAGCGGCCGGATGCGGAGCAGCGGCTGAAGATCGACCTGGTGCTGGCGGAGTTCGCCAAGCGCGAGAGCCTGGAGCCCTCCGATGAGGACTTGATCCAGTTCATGGAGGAGCAGGCGGCGGGCGACGAAGAGCTGAAGGGACAGGTGGCGGAGCTGAAAAAGAGCGCCAGCGCTCGCCGGTACTTCGGGTCACGGCTGCGCCGCAGACGCGTGCTGGCACGGCTGGTGGAAGTGGCGCCCGCGGGCACGCCGAAAGCCGGCTGATCCGAGAGTTGACGGAACCCCCAGACGGCGTGTCTAGAATGACGTTGTGCACGACATGAACTCAGTCCAGCGTCCGTCCGGCTACCTGGTGCCGATGGTGGTCGAGAACACAGGGCGCGGCGAGCGCGCCTTCGACATCTACTCGCGGTTGCTCAAGGACCGCATCGTCTTCATCGGCACCCCGATCGACGACCAGGTGGCGAACCTGGTCGTGGCGCAGCTCCTCTTCCTGCAGTCCGAGGACCCCGAGAAGGAGATCGCGCTTTACATCAACAGCCCAGGCGGCCAGGTCACGGCCGGGCTGGCGATCTACGACACCATGCAGTACATCCGGCCGCCGGTCTCGACGATCTGCATCGGCATGGCCTACTCGATGGCCGCGGTGCTGCTCGCGGGCGGCGCCCACGGACAGCGCTACGCGCTGCCCCACGCCAACATCCTCATCCACCAGCCGTGGGGCGGGATGCAGGGGCAGGCGACCGACATCCAGATCCACGCCAAGGAGATTCTGCGCACCCGCGAGCAGTTGAACCAGATCCTGGCGCGGCACACGAGCCAGAAGATCGAGAAGGTGACCCAGGACACCGAGCGGGACTACTTCCTGACCTCGGAGGCGGCGAAGGAGTACGGGCTGATCGACGACATCATCCTCACGCCCACCAAGCCCGGCGACAAAGAGAAAGAGAAGGAAAAGGAGAAGGTCGCCGCCACCCCATGATCTTCCGACGCAAGGGCAAGAGCGGCGAGGTCAAACGGCACCGGCCGAAGTGCTCCTTCTGCGGCAAGGCGCAGGGTGAGCGAGGCATCCGGCTCGTCGCGGGCTCAGGCGTCTACATCTGCAGCGAATGCATAAGCGTTGCCAACGAGATGCTGTGGGGCCATAATCCCCCGGCGCCGGCCTCGTCCTGATGGACACGGGCCGGGTCACCGAATCAAAGAACCGATGAACGAAAGAGAAGACCGCCGCCGTTACACACGCTGCAGCTTCTGTGGCAAGGGTCAGGACCAGGTCCGCAAGCTGGTCGCGGGGCCGGGTGTCTTCATCTGCGACCAGTGCATCGACCTCTGCCAGGAGGTCCTCGAGGACGACACCCGCTCAACCGGTCAGAAAAAGCAGAAGACCGGCTTCATTCCGAACCCGAAGACCATAAGCGCGGCACTGGACCAGTATGTGATCGGCCAGGACCGCGCCAAGAAGGTGCTGTCGGTCCAGGTCTACAACCACTACAAGCGCATCTCCGCGTCCAAGTCGGTGGGCGACGTCGAGCTGACGAAATCGAACGTGCTGCTGGTCGGCCCCACCGGCTGCGGCAAGACCTACCTCGCCCAGACCCTGGCCAAGATCCTGGACGTGCCGTTTGCGATCGCCGACGCCACGAGCCTCACCGAGGCCGGCTACGTCGGCGAGGACGTCGAGAACATCCTGCTCCGCCTGATCCAGGCCGCCGACTTCGACATCAGCCGCGCCGAGCGCGGGATCATCTACATCGACGAGATCGACAAGATCGCGCGCAAGTCGGACAACCCGTCGATCACTCGAGACGTCAGCGGCGAAGGTGTGCAACAGGCCCTGCTGAAGATCCTGGAAGGCACCGTCGCCAACGTCCCGCCCCAGGGCGGGCGCAAGCACCCGCACCAGGATTTCATCCAGATCAACACCACCAACATCCTGTTCATCTGCGGCGGCGCGTTCGATGGACTGGAGAAGGTCGTCGAGCAGCGCATCGGCCGGCGGGCCATCGGGTTTGGCGCGCCGCACACCAAGGTCGAGCGCAAGGCGATCACCGAGACGCTGAAGCACATGCAGCCTCAGGACCTGCTGAAGTACGGGTTCATCCCGGAGTTCATCGGCCGCCTGCCGATCATCGTCACGCTGCACCACCTGGACCAGCAGGACATCGTGCGCATCCTCACCGAGCCGAAGAACGCGCTGGTCAAGCAGTACCAGAAGTTCTTCTCGCTCGACAACGTCGAGCTGGTTTTCCAGAAGGGCAGCCTTGACGCCATCGCCGAGCTGGCCCTGCACCGCGGCACCGGGGCACGGGCGCTGAAGTCGATCATCGAGGAGGCGCTGCTCAACTCGATGTTCGAGATTCCGTCACGTCCGGAGATCAAGCGCTGTCTCATCTCAGAGCGGGCGATTCGCGAAGCCCTCGAGCCGGAGTTCGAGCTCGGCGAGGAAGGCGAGGCCCCGGCGCGGCTGGTCGGAGAGTCCGCCTAGCCCTAGCCCGGACGGCCGCCACCGTCAGGTGGGTCAGAGCAGGGGTGTGCCGTCCGGCTGAACGGCGTCTCACCCCACCGTCCCGAGCGCGTTAAGCTTTCTCAGACCATGAGCCGGACCGAGAACGTATCCGTACCCTCGCCGGCCCAGTCGCGCTAAGCGACCCTCCGCCGGCACCGTCGACCTTCAATCGCATGATCGGAACACGCCCACATGAGTGAAACCACCAGCGCCATGGCGAAAGCCTTCGATCCGCAGGCCATCGAGGCCGGCTGGTACGCGCGCTGGGAGTCCGAAGGGCTTTTCATCGCCGACGCCAAGAGCGCGAAGCCGAAGTTCACCATCTGCCTGCCGCCGCCCAACATCACCGGCGAGCTGCACATGGGGCACGCGCTCAACCACACGCTGCAGGACATCTGCGCGCGCTACCGGCGCATGGCCGGCTTCGAGGTGCTGTTCCTGCCGGGCACCGACCACGCCGCCATCGCCACGCAGAACGTGATCGAGAAGCAGCTCGCGGCCGAAGGCATGACCAAAGAGCAGCTGGGTCGCGACGCGTTCACCTCGCGGGTTGACGAGTGGTATCGCGACGTCGGCGAGACCATCGTCAGCCAGGACCGGATCCTGGGCGTCTCGCTCGACTGGTCCCGCCAACGCTTCACCATGGACGCGCGCTACGTGCGCGCCGTCATGACGGCGTTCGTCGCGTTTTACGAACGCGGCTGGATCTACCGGGCGCCGCGCATCGTCAACTGGTGCCCCCGCGATCGCTCCGCCATCTCCGACCTCGAGGTGAAGTGGCAGGAGCACCACGACACGCTGTACTTCATCCGCTACCCGATCGAGGGCGGCGGAGACGTGGTCATCGCCACGGTCCGGCCGGAGACGATGCTCGCCGACACCGGCGTGGCCGTCAACCCGGCCGATGATCGCTACCGGGCGATCATCGGCAAGACCGCCGTCCTGCCGCTGGTGGGTCGCCGGCTGCCCATTGTCGGCGACGCCGCGGTCGAGAAGGATTTCGGCACCGGAGCGTTGAAGGTCACGCCCGGCCACGACCCCATGGACTACGAGATCGGTCAGCGCCATTCGCTCGAGCTCGTCAACGGCATGCACCCCGACGGCCGCATGAACGTGCCCGGGCTGCCTTACGACGGCCTGTCCGCGCTGGAGGCCCGCAGGCGGGTCGTGGCCGACCTGAAGTCCCAGGGCCTGCTGCTCAAGGAGGAACCGTATACGCACGAGGTCGGCCACTGCGACCGCTGCGACGCGGTGATCGAACCGCTGGTCAGCGATCAGTGGTGGCTGCGCATGGAGGTGATGCGGGACAAGGCGCTGGCGGCCTCAGCGGCGGGTAAGGTGCGATGGCATCCCGAGCGCTACGAGCGGACGTACATCGACTGGCTGCGCGGCTTGCGCGACTGGAACATCGGCCGGCAGCTCTGGCTGGGCCACCGGGTCCCCGTCTATCACTGCGAGAACGGACATCAGCTGGTCGCGATCGAGCGGCCGCGCGAGTGCACCGAGTGCGGGAGCACGGAGCTGACCCAGGATCCCGACGTCCTCGACACCTGGTTCTCGTCGGCGCTCTGGCCTTTCGCGACCCTCGGCTGGCCGGATCGCACCGACGACCTGAAGGCCTTCTATGCCAACGACATGAACAGCACGGCGCGGGAGATCATCAATCTGTGGGTGAGCCGGATGATCATGACCGGCCTCGAGTTCATGGGCGAGGTGCCTTTCGGTGACGTCGCCATCCACTGCCAGGTGCAGGCTGCCGACGGGCGGCGGATGTCGAAATCGCTCGGCACCGGGGTGGACCCGCGCGAGCTGATCGACAGATACGGCACCGATGCGGTTCGAGCCTGGGCGGCATCGGTGGCTATGTCGAGCCAGGACGTGCGCTTCGACGAGAGCCGGGTCGAGGGCTACCGGCGCTTCTGCAACAAGCTCTGGAACGCGACGCGCCTGGTGCTGAGTTCGCCTGGGACGGCGCCCGCCGAAGCCCCGGGAGCGCTCGAGAGTCATCTGGAGGACCGCTGGGTGCTGTCCCGGCTGTCCGGGGCATGCGCGGCGGTCACGGCGGGGATCGAAGGCTTCACGTTCCAGGACTCGATGGTCGCGGCCTACGGCTTTGCGTGGAATGAGTTCTGCGACTGGTATCTCGAGGCGGCGAAGGAGCGGCTGCGCGAAGGCGAAGCGGGGGCCCGAGGCGTTGCCTTTTTCTGCCTCGACAACCTGCTCCGGCTGCTGCATCCCTTCATGCCGTTCGTGACCGAGGAGCTTTGG